>JANYCV010000053.1 GCA_025360145.1 Acidobacteriaceae bacterium | reverse complement strand
CGCCAAGCACCGCGGCTCGTGTAGCCCCAAGCGCGCGCACAATCCCAATTTCCGCGCGCCGCCGGACCACTGAAACCGATATCGTGTTGTAGATCAGGAACGCGCCCACCACCAGCGCGATGTAGCTAAGCACGCGCAGATTCCAACGGAACGCCGCCAGCATGCGCCGGTTCTCATTCGTACGGCTTCCCTGCCGCGCCAGCGTCACACCCGCCGGAAGACCGGCACGCAACAGCGGCTCCCACTCGTCCAATGTCTTCCCCGCTGGCGTCTGAATCAGGATGCGATCCAGATTCCCTGTGCGCCCCAGCACGCGGCTGGCAGGCGCAAGATCCATCACAATCACCTCACCCGATCGCGCCCCCAGAACACCGCGCACGGCGAACTCCGAAGTCCGGTCGTTGATCAACAGGCGTACCCGATCCCCGGTCTGCAGCCCCAAGCCATCACCGGCCCAAATAGAATCGTCCCGCTGATAGGCATTGGCGCTCGATTCACCGCCCGATACCCCCGGCAGCGCATCCGCCAGCAGGTCCACGGCGATCAGCGGAATCGTCCGCTCCCCCATCACCGCGTAATCTTCGATTCGCGGACGAAGGTGCAAGGGATAGGGCAGGGAAGCCAGACCGGCCAGAGTCTCCGGCGGCACGCCCCCTGTAGCTGTGACCTCGAAATCCGAATCGCCGGCTAGCGTCTCCACGGACGCGCGGAACGATCCCGCCGCCGCATCCCCGGCCAGTTCAATCGCAATCACCACCGCAACGCCCAACGCAACAGCCAGCGCAGTCAGCACAGTGCGCAACATCTCCCTGCGTAAGGGACGGACAATCAGCCGATAGAACAGGGTGAACGAAGGCATTACGAAGTTGCGACAGCCCCATCGCGCATATGGACCACAGTGTCAGCCATCGCTGCGGCTTCCACACTATGGGTAGCCATTAGAATCGAGGTGCGCTGCTCGCTGACAACCCGCCGCAGCAAGTTAAGAATCATATCGCCGGTAGCCGTGTCCAGATTGCCCGTAGGTTCATCGGCAAGCAACAGCGCAGGCGAATTCACCAGCGCGCGTGCAATTGCCACACGCTGCATCTGCCCGCCCGATAGCTGATAAGGCATGCGAGCCGCGTAGGATTCCATCTCAACCCAACGCAGCTTTTCGAGGGCGGTCTCGCGAACATCGTGCTTGCCCGCAAGCATCAACGGTAGTTCCACATTCTCCACAACGGACAGCGTGGGCAACAATTGAAACGACTGAAAGATAAACCCGACCTTGTTGCAGCGAATCCGCGTAAGCTCAGCATCGCCCAACGAAGAGGTAACCACCCCGTCCAGCGTCAGCTTCCCCGAAGTAGGAAAGTCCATCGCCCCAGCCAGGTTTAGCAATGTAGATTTTCCGCAGCCACTGCGGCCAACCAGCGCCACAAACTCGCCCCGTTTAACAACAAGCGAAACATCACGCAGCGCAGGCACCGGAGCCCCGTCAGTAATGTAGCTCTTACTGACGTGTTCCAGAGAAAGAATGCTCATCATCTCATTAGATGCCAAGCAGGTACCGGTAGACGGACTTTCAATCGCGGCACCTCCTCGCTCGCCTCCGGGAATTAGAGCGGAAGCCGAAAATATCAGTCCGTAGGGAACACTGATAGCTTCACGTCAACTGAGAAAGCAAGTGCGCCGGAACGAGTTCGGCAGTCATCCATGTGTGTTCTTTCGCTCCATCGGGAATCACGGCCTAAGCGATAAATCCCACCGTAATCCTTACTTCGTGAGTGTGATCTTCGGCAACGGTACGGACTGCATCGGTTCAAACAATCCAAAGGAAAAGATAGCCGTCGCCGACGCGATGGTCACATACTGCTTGCCATCCACCTCATAAGTAATCGGAGAAGCCGTCAGCGATTCGCCCATGTTGAAATGCCACAGATGCTTCCCGGTCTTCGCATCCAACGCTAGCAGGTGGCCGTCGTCGTCGCCACTGAACAGCACGCCGCTTGCTGTCGAAACCGTACCCGTCCACATCCGTCCGCCACCCGTCATCGGGTACTCCCACACGCGCTTCGCGGTCTTCGGGTCGATAGCGCGCAGAATCACCTGTCCACCGTCCTCGGTAGCACCGCCGCCGGAAAAGTTCTTCATCGGAACCGGTTCTTGCGAAGAGCTGTTAAACATGCCGCACTGCTCCAGCGTCAGGATGTACAACAGCCCCGTGCCTGGGTTGTAGCTTTGACCCATCCAGTTGGTCGCGCCCTTCACGCTCGGACAAACCCATTTACCGTCAGGCGAGGGGTCCATGCCCGGGATCAGAATGGGAGCGCCCTTGTCGTCGATACCGCTTGCCCAGGTCACCTTATCGATCAACTTCGTCGCTCGTAGAAACTCGCCGGTAGTGCGGTCCAGCACATAGAAGAAGCCATTCCGATTCGCATGCAGCACCACTTTGCGCATCTTGCCGCGGAACTCCATGTCAA
>JANYCV010000647.1 GCA_025360145.1 Acidobacteriaceae bacterium | reverse complement strand
CCTGTTTCACGAAGGCTCGTTCATCGGCAAAGGGATCTACGACGTGGATGCCTTCGAGCGATCCCTTAACGGCCGCTTTCCAGAGAACCGTGTCCTGAGCCACGATCTGATTGAAGGATGTTACGCGCGTGCCGGGCTGCTGAGCGACGTGCAGCTATATGAGGAGTACCCGCTTCGCTACAGCGCCGATGTAAGCCGCCGTCATCGATGGATTCGCGGTGATTGGCAGATCGCGCGGTGGCTGTTGCCGCGCACTCCATCCCTTGGCGGCGCCAGAGTGAAGAATCCGCTTTCGGGATTGTCCCGGTGGAAGATCTTCGACAATCTCCGCCGCAGCCTGGTTCCGCCGGCATTGGTGACACTGTTGTTGCTGGGGTGGACCGTTGTTTCGACTAGTGCCTCGCCCGCCTGGTTCTGGACAGCATCTGTTCTGAGCATCATTTTGATTCCATCCCTGACCGCCTCTTTGCTCGAGATCATCCGCAAACCGGCTGATGTGCAGATGGGACAGCACCTGACCGGCGCCATAATTTCCGCCGGCGAGCAGTTCCTGCAGTCTGCTTTCACGTTCGCCTGCCTGCCCTATGAAGCCCTGTTCAGTGCGGATGCAGTTTTGCGCACATGCTGCCGCATGCTGATCTCAAGAAGCCGGCTGCTGGAATGGAACCCCGCCAGCGGGCAGGATCGCAAGCACCGGTCGGACTCGGCCAGGGAATGGCGGGCCATGTGGTTCGCGCCGTTGTTTCCCGCAGCCGTTTGGCTCGGCCTTTTCTATTTCAGGCCGCAGTCGTTGATGGTTGCCTCACCCATCCTCGGCCTCTGGTTTTCGTCTCCAGCAATCGCCTGGTGGGTCAGCCGGCGCATCCGGCGCCGTGAGGCAAGGCTCAGCTTCGGACAGACCATTTTCCTGCGAAAGCTGGCGAGAAAAACGTGGGCATTTTTCGAGGAGTTCGTTGGCCTGGAGGATAACTGGCTGCCACCGGATAACTACCAGGAACACCCGGTAGAGGTGATTGCGCATCGAACCTCCCCAACCAACATCGGCCTGTATCTTCTGTCGAATCTTACCGCTTACGACTTCGGCTACATCGCTTCCGGCGATCTGATTGAGCGGACCGCGAACACGCTGCGCACGCTCGAATCCATGGAACGCCACCGGGGCCATTTCTATAACTGGTACGACACGCAAACGCTAAAGCCGCTGGAACCCCGGTACATTTCCACCGTGGATAGCGGCAATTTCGCCGGGCATTTAATGACTCTGCGCCAGGGTCTTTCAGATCTTCCGAATCACAAAATCCTCAGAACGAGTGTCTATGAAGGCATCTCCGACGCCTTGAGGATTCTGGTGGGAACCAATGCGCGCATCGTTCCCGGTCAGGCGGCGGCAGCGAAGCTCATCCAGTTGCAGGAGCATCTGGAAGCGGCAATCGATTCACAGCCGGCATCCCTGAACGCAGCGTGGATTTGCCTCGACAGGCTGGCTGGCGCGGCAACAGAACTGGTTGCCATTCTCGCGGCCGCCAATCCCAACGCGAACGACCCGGCCTCCCCGGAAAATCAGGTGTACTGGTGGGCGCGTACGCTGGCCCGCCAGTGCCGCGGGGCAGTGGACGATCTCACTTTTCTCGCTCCATGGGGTTCCATGGAGGTGCCTCCGCACCGCCTCAATGAATTCCCGGCTCTTCGAGATATCCCGTCTCTGCGGGAGCTGGAAAGGCTGGAAGCGGAGTTGCTGCCGGCCGTTGAGGAACAATTGGGAGCGAATGCCACCCTCAAGGAGAAAAACTGGTTTGCTGAGTTGCGGCGGCTGGTTACCCTGGCCAGCCAGCGGGCGGCTGCAAGAATCGCGGCGCTGGATGCAATCGGAGGGCAGGCCGCCGACTGTTCCTACATGGAATATGGATTCCTGTTCGACAAGGTCCGAAACCTGCTCTCCATCGGCTACAACGTGGGAGAGCGCCGGTGCGACCCGAGTTGCTACGATCTTCTGGCGTCGGAAGCGAGACTAAGCAGCTTTGTGGCGATCGCACAGGGCGAGGTGCCACAGGAGAACTGGTTCGCTCTCGGACGGCTGCTAACCAGTTCCAAAGCCGGCCCGATCCTGGTGTCCTGGAGCGGATCGATGTTTGAGTACCTGATGCCGCTGCTGGTGATGCCCACTTACCAGCACACGCTGCTCGATCAAACCTACCTCGCGGCCGTGGAGCGGCAAATTGAATACGGCGCACAGCGAGGAGTGCCATGGGGCATCTCCGAATCGGCCTACAACATTACCGACGCCGGGCTGAACTACCAGTACCGGGCATTCGGAGTACCCGGCATGGGACTGAAACGCGGACTGGCGGAAGACCTGGTTGTGGCCCCCTACGCCACGGCGATGGCTTTGATGGTGGCTCCCGAGCAAGCATGTCTCAATCTCCAGCGCCTGACTGCCGAAGGATTCGAAGGCAAGTACGGCTTCTATGAAGCCATCGACTATACGCCCACCCGGGTGCCTCGCGGGCAAAGCAGTGCCGTGGTCCGTTCTTTCATGGCCCACCACCAGGGAATGAGTTTTCTATCGCTTTCCTATTTGCTGCTGAACCGGCCGATGCAGAGACGCTTCGAATCCGACCCATCGTTTCAGGCGACAATATTGTTGCTGCAGGAGCGGGTACTCAAATCGGCCGTCGTCCCGCTGCACACCGCGGAGCTATCCAGCATTCAGCAACTCTCCACCGATTTGCAACCGGAAGTGCGCGTCCTGACAAGCCCGAACACCCCTGTGCCTGAAGTGCAGTTGCTTTCAAACGGCCGCTATCACGTAATGGTAACCAGTGGAGGCGGTGGATACAGCCGCTGGAAAGACATCGCCGTCACTCGCTGGCGCGAGGACAGCACGCAAGATAACTGGGGAACGTTCTGTTACATTCGCGATGTGGTTACCGGCGAGTTCTGGTCCACCGCATATCAACCGGCGCTAAAGCGTCCGAAGAAATACGAAGCGATTTTCTCGGAGGGCCGTGCTGAATTCCGGCGCTCGGATTTTGAGATTGATACGCACACCGAGATTGCCGTCTCGCCGGAAGACGACATCGAACTGCGGCGCATCAGCATCACCAACTCATCGCGAACGCGCAAGAGTATCGACATCACCAGCTATGCCGAAGTAGTGATCAACCCGGCAGCGGCGGATGACTCGCATCCGGCATTCGGCAATCTTTTTGTTCAGACCGAAATTATCCGCCAACGCCAAGCCATTTTGTGTACTCGCCGCCCGCGCTCGGCGAGCGAATCGGCTCCGTGGATGCTGCACCTGATGGCGGTGCATGGCGCCGAGGAAGTGGAGGACGCCTCTTACGAAACGGATCGATCGCAATTCATCGGACGCGGGAATACGGTTGCAGGTCCGCGTGCGATGAAGGATTCGGCGGCGCTCTCCGGCACGCAAGGATCGGTGCTCGATCCAATCGTCTCGATCCGCTGCCGCATTGCGCTGGAACCCGGCCAGACTGCAACAGTCAACGTAGTTTCCGGGATCGGTGAGAGCCGCGAT
>JANYCV010000609.1 GCA_025360145.1 Acidobacteriaceae bacterium | reverse complement strand
GTAACGCGCTCCCTGTTTCCTAGTCCACAATCCTGGCGCCAATGCGATAAATCCCAGGGGTTTGGGGACAGAGTCCCCATTTTCTCAGGGTGACAAAGTCGCTGAGCAGCTAAGGGGACATAATCGCTGAACTACAACAGTCTTGGCCAGCGCCTCACTGGTCTCCTCGACCAGTTTCTGCGTGCTGCCCAAACTGATATCGATGCCGAGCGCCGTCGCCAGCAGTTGCTCCACGCCCCGGCGCGGAATCCGCACTGCCACCGTCAGGTAGGCGATCAGACCGGTCAGACGGGGCCCAAAAGCGGAGACCCGCACCGCGGCGGGAGGTTCGGCCCGGGTGGCCAGGCCGCAGTTTGGGCAAGCCACTTTATGGCACTGATACTCGGTAATGTGCGCCCGCAAGGGGGGCAATTCGGTGACTTGAAAGCGATAGACTTCACCCCGCGTCCCGGCCTCTTCGATCCGCTGGGGCAGGGGATGGTCGCAGTGGCGGCACTCGGAGGGCAGCACGGGAACAACTTGATCCACGCGCTCCAGCGGTTCCAAGGTCCGGTGCGATCCGGGATGACCCTTTTGCCCGCCTGGCTTGCGGCGGCCCCGGCAGCGAGCCGGTTTCAATCGCCGTGCGGCGGCGGGCCCGTCGGACGAAGGAGGTTTGGAGGAGTTGGTGGAATCCTTCTTGCGACCGGCGAGTTGGCGCTCCAGATCGGCGATCTCCTTTTCCTGGTCGGCGGTCTGCTTTTCCTGGTCGGCGACATGCTTTTCAGACTCGGCGACTTTTCGCCGAAGCCCTTCGATCTCTTCGCGGAGTTGCTTGTTCTCTCGCTGCAGATCTTGCGGGGTGAGTGAATGCCGCTGGGAACCCAGATGCGGCCGCTTAGACGGCCTTCCTCCACCCGCCAGATTTTCGAGCACCCTCGCACTCATCCGCCCTACGGTACTCGATCACGCGCCAAATGTCCAGCGTTTTGATGCAGCGGTGGGGGGGGCTGAACGATTACGAAATAATGTCCGCCGCATTGACCAGCGCCTCGTACTCGGACCGTTCGTCCGGATGGAGGGTGCCTTCGTTGGCCTGCTCAGCAAGCGTATCGATCCGTTCTTGCACTGGTGCATCAACTCGAAAGGCAACGAGACGTCGCGCGGACTCCGTGTCGAAGCAGCGGCTCAAGGGGTCCAGAAGACCATCTAGCCCGGTCGCGGTAACCATGCCCCCAAGTTAGCACGATGGCGCACGTTGGGTTACCGGGTGAGTGTCTCGGTGTGGAGGGTAGATTCCGCTGCGTAGCGGCCCGTTGGACATCGAAATTAGACCAACGCAATTCTCGTCCGCGTATCATGACGTCCTTCATGGTACCGTTGTCGATGGTGAGATCTCAGGCTTGTGGTGTGTCACTTTCTGAATTATTTGGCACAATTCTTTCTGCGCTATTTGACATACGCGGTCTTGGAGCGTGGTGCCCGCGCCAATAACCGGGAGACGATGGCGGGATGGATCTTGAAGAGCCTTGCGGCATCGGCCGCGGTCCTGTCGCCTTTGGAAACTATCTTCCGGATATCCGCCTGCTGCTGTGGCGATAGCTTTGGACGCCAGCCACCAATCCGGCCTTCCTCGCGAGCAGCATCTAACCCGGCTTTGGTCCGTTCCTTGAGCATAGACCTTTCGAATTCAGCAAACGCCCCGGCCATTTGCATTATCATCCTTCCCGCCGGAGTTGTGGCGTCGATCGCCTCGGTCAAGCTGCGAAATCCCGCCCCGGCTTACCCAAGGCGCTCCATGATGGTGAGCACGCCGCGGAGGGAGCGCGAGAGCCAATCAAGTTTCCACACCACAAGAACGTCGCCTTTACGGAGCTGATCCAGCAGACGGTGGAGTTCTGGCCGATCCCAGCGCCCGCCTGAGGCCTTTTCACGATAGATGCGTTCGCAGCCAGCAGCTTTGAGCGCCGCGACTTGCGCGGCGGTTTCCTGATATTTTGTTGAGACGCGGGCGCAGCCGATGAGCATTGCACAAATGTATCGCCATCACTCTACCTAAAGCACTACCTTTTGCAATGCTGAAACCCGTGTAAACGCTGGTTGGTGCCTTCCTTTGCAGAAACGATCGTTTGTGCAAGTCTGCTGGACCGCCGATCCGCTGGTTCCGGGTACCACTTTACGGTTGCCTGTGCGACGGATCGCTACCAACACGTTCGAACACCCGGCGTGGACGCCGGGGAACTATGGATCTGGGGCCTGCCGCCGGACCGGCACGGGGCGCACCCGCAGTTCGTTTCTACTTGCGGCGAGCTTCCACGGACTTGATTATGGATTGAAAGCGCGTGTCACTTCGCAGCGTTGCCAGACGCGGGTTGCGCCGGAAGTACGAGACGCGTTCGTCGCCGCGTGCGATGGCGAGTTGCAGCCATTCGATCGCCTTGGAGTGATCACCCTGCAAGGCATAAAAATCCGCCGTCGTTGACGTTACAGTCCAAGTCAACCGTGCGAACTTCAAAGTACCCTCATCCATGGCTTGCAGTGCTTCCTCGCGCTTACCCTCCGCGGCGAGAAGAATCGCCCATGCATGGCGCCACATGTAGTTCTTTTCGAATTCAAGCCGCATTCCCTCCAGCAATGCCCGAGCCTGTTCCGGCTTGCCCTTGTCTAAATAGGCCATTGTGAGAAACCAAGCGGCCGTAGGATGACGAGGGCCTTGCTGAAGCACGCGCTGCAAGGCGTGGATCGCGCCCGCAGTATCGCCCTGTGTTCGTAGCAACTCGCCGAGGAACATCCGGACGGGATTCTCCAGCGGGTAGCGGTCGATCCCCATGCGGAGAATCGCCAAGGACTCCTCGGTTTGTTGTTCCTTGAGCATGCGTAAGATCACCAGCCACACAGGATTTCCACCCGGACGCCACTCTTCTTCCAACTTCGCCCATGGGATGCGGTCGAGCCGGCCTTGGGCCAGATAAACCCCGGCTTGCGCCGCCAGGAGCAGCCCATCGGAGCCGGGCAGCGCCTGTTCCGCCTGATGAAGGTCTTCCTCCGCTTGATAGAGCGCGCTTTCGTCGTTCGCGTACCCGTTGTAGATTTCAATGATGATCCCGAGTGCACGCTGCAGGTGGGCCGAGGCAAAATGGGGATCCAGTTCCAAGGCACGTTCGAAAGTCTTACGCGCTCGCGGGATGTCGTTTTGGAAGGCGAGAAAGTTAAACGCCAGGTTGTATTGGTCGTTGGCCTCGTGGTTTGCCGATGGCGTTGAACCATCGATCAATGCTTGTGGCTTGGACTGGAATGTCCACCAGGCTCCGCAGCCGAGCGCAGCCATGGCGACGGCGACGGCGATCCACCATCGGGACCTCGGCGCAATGGCCTTCCGTTCTACCGGGGCCTCGCGAATCTCACGCGCGCTTTCGACCCCTTGGTTCGCATCCGCCACCATCGAGCCCGAATCGAGCGCCCCGCCCGATGTGTGCGTTTCTTGAACGGCCACCGCGGAACGGAGGGGCGCGATGAACCGGTATCCCTGGCCCGGAACCGTTTCAATGTAACGAGGTTGGTCCGCTGAGTCGCTCAAGGTCTTTCGAACTACGTTGACCGCGGTGTTGAGACCCTGCTCGAAATCCCCAAAGGCGGTGCCGTTCCACAGCAGGCTCTGCAACTCCCCGCGGCTGACGAGTTCGGCGGGGCGTTCCACCAGGTGCTGGAGAATCTTCAGCGGCATGCCGCGCAGCCGGATGGATGTGCCTTGCTTGCTGAGCTTCCCAAGAGCTTTGTCGAAGCTGAACGGGCCGAATTCAATCGACGTGCCTGACTGAGGTTCACTCTTCACTTTCGCGAAGCACTCCTGATGCGTAAGTATAACAAATCGTGAATCAGTAGGTTACGGCCTGAGGTGGGATTTGATGCGGAACTATTAGACCGCGAAGCCCGCTCGCGCTAGAGTGCGGCTGTCCCTTCGTATTCGTCTCAGAGGGGAACATGCTCAAAAAGGAGATCTTTCCATGAATTCGCAGATTTCATCCCACAGGCGCCCGGCCCTGGCGGCGCTGTTGATGGTCATGTCGGCGTCTGCTGTTCTCGCCGAGGTGAAGACAGTTCCGCTTAAAGGGACATTCGATGCCCATGACGCTGGCGTGGTCCAATTTCCGACCCTGCTGATCAATGGGGGCGGCGCGGGTACGGCGTTGCTCATCGGTCGATTCACCTTCACTTACACAACGAAGGTAGACTTGACTAATGCGCTTAGCAGCGGGGTTATCCAACTCGTTGCCGCGAACGGCGACGTGATCAATGGCGTATCTGTCGGGCGTGGAGAGGCGACTGACACTCCGAACCTGACTCACGTTATACAACTCGTGACGATCACCGGCGGTACCGGACGCTTTCAAGGCGCCACCGGCGGCTTCACGTCGGATGCCCTTCTCGTCGACGACCCTAACACAGGAATCGGTTTGTCGTCAGGCTCTTTGAAGGGCACGATCCGCACTCCGGGGTCGACCAAGTAAGGTGCGGGAAGAAACGGGGAGCCGCATCCGTTGCACACGGCTCCTCGCGCTAGGAGCGGAAAAAGTGGAGCCCCGGCCCGGGGATTCCGGTTGGGCTCACGCTGCGCACCGTCGGATGCACACATCGCAGGCGATTCGTGCGGGAGCGACAGGGTATCCGGAGTTGAGATCGGCGAGATGCAGGCATCATTACCCATCAGTCTCTAAAGTTGCCGCACGCGCTTCAGCCAACGCGCGCCGACTCAGAAGTAATTCTCAACCGTGTGCCAGTCGCGGCAGCCAGGCGGTCAAGGGTCTGCGTGAAGGGCCGCGTGCGCCTACTCTCCAACCTGGCAATAACGGATTGGGTTGTCTCCATGCGCGGCGCGAGTTGTTCTTGCGTCAGACCCGCAGCGACGCGCGCCGCAATCACGCCGTCCGCAGCGCGAATTCAGGTGCAAGCTCTTCTCGAACCTTCCGGTATTCCTCACTCGCCATCCATTTCTGGTGGAGGTCGCTTACCTCGCTCATTACGGAATCTCCTTTGCTCGCCTCAGGGCCAGGTCGATTTCTCGATTTGCCGTCTTCTGCCCCTTCTTGACGAACACGCGAACCACCACCACCCGCCATTCCACGGCAGTAACGTAAAGCGCCGGCGGTCACGCGCGGGCTTAGGAACGGTACACGCCCTAACCGTCGTCTTCGCCAGTGCGGATAGTTGCGCCACCGCGGCGCGGGCGAAATGCTCATGCGCCACGCCACGCCACGCCACGTCATGCAGCAGGTTGCGGTCTGTAACCACATAGGTTACACTTCAGGAGTGGCGATCAAGGGGTTTCGACACAAAGGAATTGAGCGGTTCTTCGCTACCGGAACCAAGTCGGGAATGCAAGCAAAACACGCTGACCGCATCCGCCTGATCCTCGGTCGTTTGAACGCCTCCTCCAGCGCGCGCGACATGAGCCTGCCCGGCCTGGATCTCCACGAACTCCGTGGCTCCCGAAAAGGCACGTGGGCCGTGACGGTGAGCGGCAACTGGCGCGTTACGTTCACTTGTATCGGAAAGGACGTAGATCCCGTAGACTACCAGGACTACCATTGAGGTGACCATGAAGATGCATAATCCGCCGCACCCCGGTGAGGTGCTCAGGCAACTCTGCCTGCAACCCCTGAACTTGACCGTCACGGACGCAGCGCGGTCGCTTGGCGTGAGTCGGAAGGCGCTGTCCAGCTTTCTTAACGGGCGTGCAGGCATCAGCCCGGAGATGGCGGTCCGTCTCTCGATTGCCTTCAACACCAGCTCTGAAAGCTGGCTTAACCAGCAGGTTCAGTATGATCTTTGGCACGCGGAAAAAAATCGGAAATCGCTCCACGTGGAGAAATTGTCTGTTGCGTGATGTCATTTGCCGGGCCGCGGGCCATTACCGGCTGCGGGCCATTACCGATAGATGCGACGCCAATCGGATGCGATGGTTTCGCTCTGGTTACTCCCCATAAACGCGCTTGCGACCACTCAACCCGTCCAACATGGTCGTGCCCTGTACCGGTGGGCGTGTCGCCGCCAATAGCGCGATGGGGCAAGAACGCCAGAAAGCCCCAGCTTTCCGTAACCAGGGAATATCTTCAGCTTCGTGACCCGGAAACGACTCGGTCAAGAACTTCCGATTCGCCGTCGAGCATTTCGGCTAAGATCCTCCCCCCACTCACATCCCCGGCAGCCTCTCCGTCCCATGCAAATCCCACCGCACAAAAGTCTTCGCCCGCCAACACCCCAGCGCCGCCGCCAGCACCAGATCATCATGCTCCCCCTCCCGCCAGCTCCCATACGAATCATGCCCCGCCGCCGACACCTTCACCTGCATCCCCATCAACTCCTTCACAAACTTCTCCGTCTCCGGAATCCCCCCGTCTCAAACATCACCTGTAACCCCAAAATCAAATCCCGTTTCGGCACCTTCCACGCCGTTCCCACCTGCACCGCAGCGTCTCCCCCGGTAATCGTCACCGCCACCACCGGGCACCCTAACCGCGCCGCCCGCAGCAAATCCACCACCGGCCCGCCCACGCCCGTCGCGTCCACCACCAGCTCACACCGCCCGCGCAACGCTGGACTCTGCATCATCGTCACCATCCGCTCCACAACTTCCGGGTACGGGGTCCCAACGGCACCCGCCCCAAATGCCGCAAATGGAACGTCGTCCGCCGCAGAAAATTCCACGTCACCGGGTCTTTCGCATCGAACATTTCCACCCGCCGCTCCACCAGGCAAAACGCCGAGAAATCCCGCTTCTGCCCCAGGTCCAATCCCACAAAAAACTCGCTGATCGATTCCAATGTCCGCATATCAATATTCGTCCAACTCCAGCGGCTGTAAATCGTAATTAATCGCCCTCCGAATCAGCGCACTGTCGAATAAACTCCCCTCCGAATCCATGAATTCGCAACAATATTCCTGCCGGAACCACCGCTCCCCCTTCGATTTCCGCTGTTCCTCCAAAAACTCAGGATCGATCCGCGCGCACTCGCTCGCCGGCACGCTCAACCGCTCCCACCGTTCCCCGCCATTCGCCCACTCTTCATAAAAGAAGCCCCGCTGTCCATGCGGCGTGCTCATCA
>JANYCV010000572.1 GCA_025360145.1 Acidobacteriaceae bacterium | reverse complement strand
AGATTGTGAATGCGGAGGCGTCCCGCGAGATCATCGCCATCATGAAGCGCTGCCGGGACGATTCCGGAATCCGCCGCAGGGCCGGTGGCGTCCCGGTGGTAAACAAGACCGGCGCGCTGGATGCACTGCGGCCGGACGTTGGCATTGTGTACTCGAAAGGCGGACGGATCGCGATGGCGATTTCCGTGGACGGGATGGCGAAGAGTGATTACGGCCCGGACAATGTAGGTTGCCTGTTAATTGCGGAATTGGCGAAGATGCTGGTGGATGGGCTCGCGAAGAAGTGATTTTTAGGAAGTGTCAGTTTGAGGCATGTATCGATCATGCTGGTGGCGTTTCTCAGCCCCTACGATAGACTAGGGTTTGTGAAGGTCAGGGAACTGATCCGATTGATCGAGTCCGATGGTTGGCGGCATGTACGGACAACAGGCAGCCATCGGCATTATAAACACTCTATGAAACCGAACGTGGTCACCGTTCCTGGCAATCTGGGGGACGATATTCCGATCGGGACATTGAAAGCGATTCTCCGGTCGGCGGCTTTGGAGGCAGAACATGAGCGTTAAGTACGCGGTGATTTTTGAACGGGCCCATAACAACTGGGCAGCTTATGTACCGGATCTTCCGGGATGCATGACAACTGGCCGTACCCTGGATGAGACGAAATCGAACATCAAGGAAGCCATCCAAGGCCACCTGGAAATTCTTCGAGAATTTGGGGATGTCATCCCCGAACCAGCAAGTCTCGCCGGAGAGGTTGAGATTACTCCCGCTGCCTAGTTCGCCCCTTCGCTGCCTGGCGCAATTTGGAAAGCTGCGGCTGATCGCGATGGGGCGGCAATCGGGATAGTGCAAACAGGCGTTGCGGTATCTATCCGGCATTGCCGTTCTTACACTAGCATTCGTCGAATGAGAGGGGAACGAAGCATCTTGGCTACGCTCTTCCTCCGTGACTCGAAGGAGAGTGTTGATAGGAGATGCTGTGAGTTGCAGCTAGACTATGCCAGGCAAAACCATATCAATGTTTCTGCTCGACGGGACTGCCGATGGGCGTATCGCCTGCGAACTGTTCAACTGGACGGGCAAGGCATACAAGATCCCACGGCACTTGCTGAGGTCCTCCGCGGAAAGAAAGGATCTCTATCGTGCCGGTGTTTACTTTCTGTTCGGACGTGATGAAGTCACGAACGAGATTGCAATCGCATATGTAGGGGAGGCCGAAGAAATCTACCCCCGATTACAGCAGCACCAAGACAGGGAGTTTTGGAACGAGGCACTCGTCTTCGTGAGCAAGGATGAGAACCTCAACAAGGCACACATCAAGTTTCTTGAAAACACCATTCACCAAGCGGCCATTGCAGCAGGGCGCTATCGACTAGAGAACGGTAACACACCGCCCCGGCCAGCCATCTCCGAAGCCGAGATGTCGGTAATGTCAGAGTTCTTCGACCAGTTGCGTCTTTTGACCGGAGCTTTGGGTTACAAGGTTTTCGAGCCGTTAGTAGCTTCCAAGATGCAGGCATCGCTAGCAGGAAATAAAGAGGAACGGCAGTCGGCGTCTTCAACCGGAGATCTCAATGTACGTGAATTTCGGATAAAAGGCGCTCGCGGTGCCGAGGCCCGCACGATTATCACGGCTGAAGGAGTGGTTGTCCTTCAAGGCTCCTTTGCGGCGGCGGACGAGGTTGAATCCACCCCAGAATCGACTAGGCGTCTCCGCGCAAAGCTTGTACAGGAAGGAGCGTTAGTTTTGCGCGAGTCGCGGTATCGTTTCGAGCGTGATGTCCTCTTCGCAACACCATCATCAGCAGCGAGTGTTGTCCTTGGCCGCTCCGCCAACGGTCGAATTGAGCTAATTGACGACGTGGGAAGAACGCTGAAATGGCTGGAGGAACCCCCCCGAAGCTGGCTAACCCGCCGCTGTACGCCGACAAGCGGGCGCGCCGTGCGCGGTGGAGCGACAACGCTTATTAGCCCCCTTCGAGGAGTGCCGCTGCCGAGAGCTTGGTTCTGCAACCACTCCGCAGCGGCGCTACAAGCGTCAAACTCGGTCGAGAAATAGCCGGCGTCCCCAGCAAAGCAGGCCACTGAAACTTGCGGGATTGTCTTTAATCCCGATTTTGCGGATCGGTCCTGGCCTGTCGCCTTGTGTTTACGAACCGGTTGGCCCGCGCTTCAAACTGACCTGCCACCAATTCGCCGCTACACCAGAATATCTTTCACCACTTCCCCGAACACGTCCGTCAACCGGAAATCCCGGCCCGCATAACGATAAGTCAGCTTGGTATGATCAATGCCCAGTTGATTCAGAATCGTCGCATGCAAATCGTGAATCGAGACCCGGTTTTCCACGGCCTTGAATCCAAAATCATCCGTGGCGCCGTAGGCCTGGCCCCCTTTCACGCCACCCCCGGCCATCCACATGGTGAAGCCATACGGATTGTGGTCGCGCCCGGTTCCGCTCTCCGATACCGGCGTGCGGCCAAACTCGCCGCCCCAAACCACCAGCGTTTCGTCCAGCAATCCCCTCTGCTTCAGATCGCGGATCAGCGCCGCCGCGGCCTTGTCCATATCCGGGCAGCGTTCCCGCAGATTCTTGTCGATCTCCTTGTGGTCGTCCCACACCTGCCCGGCTCCGTAGTTGATGTGGATGTAGCGCACGCCGCTCTCCACCAATCGCCGGGCGAGAAGGCAGCCATTGGCAAACGGAGTGGTTCCATAATCGGCCCGTGTCGCTTCGGTTTCCTTGCGGATGTCGAAGACGTCCATCGCCTCGAACTGCATCCGGTAGGCCGCTTCCATCGATTTGATGCGGCCCTCCAGGAATTCATCGGCTCCGAAAGAGTCGCTGAAATTCCGGTTCAACGCCTGCATCGCATCCAGTTCACGCCGCTGTGCCGGGCCCTCCAGCCACTTGTTGCGCAGGTCCGGAATCATCTTCTCCGGCTCCACTTCGGAACTGCTGAAAGCTACGCCCTGATGCTCGGCGGGCAGAAATCCGGCTCGCGAAAGCGATCCGCCTGCTCCACCGCCGCCCGGGCCCAACACCACGAACGCCGGCAGATTCTGATTCTCCGACCCCAGGCCATAGGTGACCCAGGCGCCCGTGGATGGCCGTGTAGCCAGAATGCTTCCCGTGTGAAACAGACTGCGCGCCGGCGTATGCGTCGGATTGAACGTATACATGGACCGGATGACGCAGACCTCATCGATCACCGAGCCCAGTTGCGGCAGCAGTTCGCTGATCTCCACGCCACCGCGCCCGTATTTCTGGAACTTGAAGGCCGAGGGCAACAGGCCGCCGGTCTGCCGCTCCGTGCGCAGGTCCACCGAATTCGGACGCTGGCCCTGAAACTTCAGTAGCGCCGGTTTCGGATCGAACATGTCCACCTGGGACGGCCCGCCCGCCATAAACAAGGTGATGACGTGCTTGGCTTTCGGCGCAATGCGCGGCCCCGCATAGCGGCCCAATTCCGCGGCCATCGCTTGCGGCTGGGCGAATAATCCAGCTAGACCGACGGAGCCCAGTCCGCCGCACAGGGACTGCAACATCGCCCGGCGTGAAAGTCTTTCGATCATGGCCAAAAGATTACCTCATTTGTGGAAAGCAGAATGTGGCTGTACTGCTCCACCGTTCCTTGCAACAGATAGCTGAGCGCGAGATCCAGTTCTTTAGGACTTGGATCCCTCGACAATATTTTACGATACAAACTGCGGATTTTCGCCGGATTATCGGCTTCCTGTTCCACGCTCTTGGCCAGCACCTGCCCCTCTTCCCGCATGAAAGAGCTGTTCATGATGAACAATTGTTGCAACGAGGAGATGGTGAGGTCGCGGCCTGGCGCGGTTTGCGATGGATCGGGAAAATCGTACAGCAGAAAAAGTTTACTCAGCCGGCTGCGGCTCACCCGGCTATAAACAGTGCGGCGGACGGTGGTATCGGAATCGACATCCTCTGACGGGCCGTACATCTTATCGCTCAGCTTTCCGGCTGCGCGGAGAAGGGAATCGCGGTAGGATTCTACATCTAAACGCCGCGGATTCATGCGCCAAAGGAACGTGTTCACCTGGTCGATTTTCTCGGCATCGGCACGCGGCCGGCTGGCTTGCCGGTAGGCGGAGGAAAGCATCATCTCGCGGTTCAGCCATTTGAGCGAATAGCCGTGCGCGATGAAGCGCGCTGCCAGGTCGTCCAACAATTGCGGATGGGTCGGCTTTTCGCCCTGGGTGCCGAAGTCGCTTGTGGTGGGCGCCAGGGGTTTTCCAAAATGCCAATCCCATACACGGTTGACGATCACGCGCGCGGTGAGCGGCGCTGCGTCCGCGAAGATGCGGTCCGCCAACTCCAGGCGGCCGGAGCCGTTTTTGAAGGTGCTGTCTCCGCTCGATAGCACCGTGAGGAAATGCCGGGGAACCACTTCGCCCGGCGTGGCTACGTTACCATTAACCAGCACCGGAAAATCCCGCGCCTCGCCCAGCTTGTAGTTGATGAAGGTGTAGTTGGCGTCCGACCCATCCACATACTGAGCAGCCTCAAACACCGCGTTCATGAACGGCTCGGTGGACCCTTGCGGGCGGCGTCTGCGCTCAGCGGGCGGAACAGCATCTGGATCAGCGGGTGCCGCAGCCGCGACGGGCGGTTTCTGTGCGGGTGGTTTCGGTGGAGGGAAAGTCCAATACTTCTCCAAACTCTTCACCAGCTTCGGATAGCGCTCCTCCCACTCCTTGATCTCGGCCTTCAGCGATTCAATCTCCGCTTTCCATTTCGCAACCCGCGGCGCTGCATTCTCCACCGTAGACGCTTCCCCGGTCAGCAGGTTCGCCGAATAGTGCAGATCGAACAAACGATTCTGCATCCACGAGTAGCGATTCTCGATCTTCGGATCGACGTCGAACATCGGCCGCTCAGCGCGCATCGTCGACGCAAACACGCCCACCAGCCCGTAATAATCCTTGGTCAGAATCGGATCGAACTTGTGATCGTGGCAACGCGCGCAGGCCACCGTCAGGCCCATCAGGCCGCGAGTTACGGCATCCACGCGTTCATCCCAATCGTCGGTCAGGAAGCCGCCGATCACGTCCGCGGACAATCGCAGATCTTTGTGATACACCGGTGCGGCGCCCAGAAATCCCAGCGCGCGTAGATCGTCGCGCGCCACGCCAGGCATCAGGTCCGCCGCCAGTTGC
>JANYCV010000563.1 GCA_025360145.1 Acidobacteriaceae bacterium | reverse complement strand
GTTCATGCTCTACGCAAGAAGGTAGCCCTTCCGTTCCACGGGATGCGGGCATGCTGGCGGGAGTGCGCACAGCAGTGCGCTGCCCGTAGTCCGATGGGCACGCGATTGGTGAACTCACACCGAGAATACGCCTCCCCGGCTCCGTTTCAGGACCTCTCTCACCTGGGCAATTTTCTTCCTTGACTCCTTGAACCATACTGTTATACTTTTTGGGCAGGCGGCTGCTTTGTTTCATTTTCTCGACTCGCCGTGTTACCGATCAGCCGTAATCGCAATTGTTCTCAAATTCTTCTTCATGGAGTCTTTTGAACTATGAGATACCGGGCCACCTTCCCTCTTTTGGTCTTACTGGCGCTAAGCAACCTTCCGCAATTGGCATTCGGGCAGGCGCGTGACACCGCGGCTTTGTCCGGCGTCGTGCTGGACGCCCAAGGGGCGGCTGTGCCCCTGGCCAAGATAACGGTTACCAGCCTTGCCACGGCAGCGGCACGCACTGTGGTCACCGATCAAAGCGGCGGTTATTTATTTTCGCTGCTGCCTGTCGGCGTCTACAATCTGACGGTGGAGCTTGCCGGTTTCCGCAAGTTCCAACGTACTAACATCATTCTGCAGGCCAACGAAAATGTTCGTGCCGACGCCACGCTGGATGTGGGAGATGTGGCCGAAAGTGTCACGGTGGAATCGAACGCCACACAAGTGGACACGCGCGCGGCGACCCTCAACCACACCGTGGATTCGAAGAGTATCGTCGACCTTCCACTGAATGGACGCAATCCGGCCGACCTGGTGCTTCTCGCTCCGGGCGTGGCCTCCGGAGCCGGCAATAACAGCGGGGATGTCGGCGGCAGCACCTGGCGGCCAAAAGGGCAGAAGGAAATCACCGTCAACGGCTCGCGCAACAACAACCTCCGCTATACCCTCGACGGCGGTACGAATATGGACGACCTGGTTAACGGGAACCTCGACTTCCCTTTCCCGGACGCCGTGCAGGAGTTCAGCGCCCAGACGAGCAACATGGGCGTGGAGCAGGGCGGGCTTTCCGGCGGCGCGCTGAATGTGGTGACGAAATCCGGCACCAACCTGATTCACGGCGACGCCTTCTGGTTCGTCCGTAACACCGAACTGAACGCCACCAACTTCTTCTCCCGCAACAAAGACCGTCTCAAGCGGAACCAGTTCGGGTTCACGGTGGGAGGACCTTTCGTCAAAAACAAGCTGTTCGGTTTCATGGGCTATCAGCGCCTGACTATTCGCCAAGCGTCCGGCAACGACCGCGATCTGTCTCTTACCGCCGCCGAACGCCGGGGTGACTTTTCCTCCAATCCGATCAAGCTTTACGATCCCCTGAACCCTGGGCAGCGTTTTCCGAACAACCAAATTCCGGCTAGCCGTTTCGCCGCCCCTTCGTTGAAACTGCTTTCGCTTTCTCCTCTTCCCGACGCAGAGGGCTTCGTGCGCTATACGGTCTCCTCGCCCGAAAATGGCATACAGGGCATCGGCAAGCTGGACTACGTCGCCAGCGGTAAGCACAGCTTTGTTTTTCGCTTCTTTGAGAGCGACGGCAACAATCCCTTCCACTCGGCGCCGGATAATATTCACGCGGTTCGCTATGGCGGTTTCCGGGAGGCGCAAAGCGCCACCGCCGGGCACACGTGGATTATGAACAGCAACACGGTGGTGCATACCCAGTTCACCGGCGCGCATCAACTCGCGGATATTCGCACCGACTTTCCCTTTACAACGGCGTCGCTGGGGGTGAATCTTACTCCCAACGGAAATCACATCGACATCTCGATGGTTGGCAGCGGGGTTTCCTTCAACCGTGCCCTGCATCCCATCCGCTTCGGGCGCGGCAGTTTTGAGCTGCAGCATGACTGGGCAATGAACAAGGGCAACCACACTCTGGTTTTCGGCTTCAACGCCGTGCGTAAGCGGTTCAACAACAACACGCAGTTTCACAGCTCCGGACAGTTTGAATTCGATGGACACGTTACCGGCTTCGGAGACGACGAAGGCTTTGACCGGGCCGACTTTCTGCTAGGCGGTTTTTCCTTCTTCACCCAGAATAGCGGCGAGTACGAACAGCGGCGCGGCACCCAAACCGGCTGGTATTTCGGCGACACATGGAAGGTGCGTCCCGGCCTGACCGTCAACGCAGGAATCCGCTACGAGCCATACGGCCTTTTCAAGGATAAACTCGACCGCAATCAGACTTTCGACTTAGCCGCCAACAAGGCGGGCATCCGTTCCACCGTCTTCAAAAACGCGCTTCCCGGACTTTTCTACCACGGCGACAAACGGCCCCCAGGCTACGGTGGCGGGGACACCTTCGGCGATACGGTAACAGACCCCGACTACAACAATTTCGCTCCGCGCGTGGGCTTCGCCTGGGATCCGTTCCGCAATGGCAAGATGAGCGTCCGGGGCGGCTACGCCATTTTCTTTGACGCGCCTTCGCTGAACGCGCAGAACGACGCCAACAACGTCACGCCCTTCAGCTATAACACCGACTTTACCGATGGACTGTTTGCAAACCCTTTCCTGGGCCGCGAAAAGCTGAATCTGTTTCCCGTGAGCGCCGCCAATCACGACGTGCCGTTTCCCACCCCACTTGAAGTGATCGTTTTGGACAAGAAGTTCATCACACCCTACACCCAGAATTGGAGCCTTACGGTGGAGCGGGAAGTAGGGAAGAATCTGATCGCGCGCGTGGGTTATGTTGGGACGAAATCCACTCATTTGAAGAGCGAATACGACCAGAACGCTCCCATCTACAACCCAAAACTTTCGTTGAGCCAAAATCGCGCGACGGTGGACGACCGCCGTCCGGTGGCGGACTTCCTCACCATTTCGCGCTGGATGCACGGTCTGAACCAGTCGTACAATTCCCTGCAGTTGTCGCTGGACAAGCGGTACAGCAATGGATTCACGATCAGTACGAATTACACTTGGTCGAAGAATCTCGACTACCATTCCCGCAACGGATTCGGCGGGAGCCGCGGCATCAACAATCCGTTCAACTTCTTCTTCTCGCGGGGTAACTCCGACCTCACCCGCACGCACCGCTTTGTGAACTCGTTTGTGTGGGATCTCCCGAAGTTCCAGAAGAAGGGCGCCGTGGCTGGCGCGGTGCTTGGCAACTGGCGCTTGAGCGGGATCACCACGCTGCAATCCGGCCGGCCATTTAGCATCGGTTCTTCCAACGGCGCCGTTGCGGGCGCGGGCTCGGCGCGAGCCGATCTGATCGGCACAGGCTATCCCATTCTCGATACCGGCCGCTCCAAGGGAGAGATTCTTGCGCGGTACTACGACACGACCCGCTTCGCGAATCCAGCGCCCAATACCTACGGCACGCTGGGACGCAACATCCTCTTCGGGCCCGGCTTTGCCAATGTTGACGCCGCTCTCGCGAAGAGCTGGCGGCTTCCCTTCCTGCGTGAGGGTGGCTTGATAGAGTACCGGTTTGAGGCTTTCAATGTCGCGAACGCAACGCACATGTCAAATCCCATCACTGGCCTTACCAACCCGAATCGCGGGAAGATCATAAGTACGGATGGCGACCCAAGGATACTGCAAATGGCCCTCAAAGTATTATGGTGAGCGGTTGACGCGCCGAGTTCTGCTGGCTTCGGCCTTTGCGGGTCTGCTTCCCGCCCAGAAGGCTGAAGTCAGCTCCTCCGATCTCTCCCTGGTGGATGATGTGGCGGTTCCCAACGAGTTGTTTTTTGTACGGGAACACTTTCCGCGGCCAGATGATCTTTCCGCAGCGACCTGGAAACTCTCGGTCGCCGGCAAGGACTACTCGATGGAAGAAATTATCGCCAAGCCCGGGAAACTTGTTCCGGCCACGCTGGAATGCGCGGAGAATCCCACAGGCGGAGGACTCGTCAGTCACGCCGAATGGATGGGGGTCCCGCTAGCCTCGCTGCTTCCTGCCGATACGAAGGCGGTGTACGTGAAACTCATCTCGGCGGACGGTTATTCCCGGAACATCCCCATTGCCAAAGCGCTTCATCCGGACACCATCGTAGCCTATCGGATGAATGGCGAGAAGCTGCCGTTGAATCATGGCTTCCCGGTGCGCGCCATTGTTCCGGGATGGTATGGGATGGACTCGGTGAAATGGCTGCGCGGTATCGAGCTGCTCTCGAACGAGGCGCCGCCTCAGGATTACGTGCGCCAAGTGAAGTCGTTTTTCGGCGTGAGAGCTGCCGCGCCCGTTACCGCCATGCAGGTGAAGTCCGTATTTACGCGTCCGCAGGAGGGCGCCATCCTGGTGAAGCGCAGGTTCACGGTGCGCGGTGTGGCCTGGGCCGGCGAGAATCGTGTTTCCCAGGTGCAGGTAAGCGTTGACGGCGCAAGGACCTGGCTACCCGCTACGCTTGCCGGCGGGCCTGCGGCCTACGCGTGGACGCCGTGGTCATTCGAATGGAAGATTCCACGCGCGGGCGACTACAGCCTGACCGTGCGCGCGAAGGACGACAAAGGCCGTGAGCAGCCGCCGGAGCGCGCCGCCGAGCGCGTTGACTCCTACGAGTGGAACGGCTGGCAGACGCTTAAGGTGACTGCAGCATGATGCAGCTTGTTCTGCCCTTGTTGTTTTTCTTCCAGGCGGACGCTTTGCTGGAGAAGGCCGACGAAGCGTTCCGCGCCGGGGAGTTCGACAAGGCCGGAACGCTGGCGCGCCAAGCTATCGCCGGCGAGCCCTCGGCAATCCACGGACACATGATCCTGGGGGTCATTGCCGCCCAGAAGAACCAGTGGGAGGTGTCAAACCGGCACTTTCTCATCGTTGTCCGGCTGGACCCGTCGAATCCCTCCGGCTATTTTTATCTTGGGCAGGCAAAGCTCTATCAGCAACAATGGGCGCAGGCGGCGGGCTATTTCACCAAGGCGCTGGAACGCCAATACCCGGACCGGGAGCGCCTGATGGTGGAACTGGCCATGGCGCAGAATGAGGCCGGAGATCCGCCACAGGCGTTGCGGACGCTTGCCAAAATCGAACCACCCGCCGACTCGCATCGGGCCGCCCAGTATTTTGGAGTGACGGCGTTTGCGGAAGGCAAGCTCAACCGGCTGGGCGAAGCCACCGGCCACATTCGCCGCGCCATTCAGATGGACGATTCCAACGTACACTATTGGGATTTCCTGATCGATGTTCTGATCAAGACGGACCAGGCTCCGCAAGCGCTCGCCGAAGCGATTCTGGCACAACGCAAATTCCCGGACCATGCCGACACGCAATTCCTGTTCGCGCTTGCCAGCCATCATGTAGTGGAAAGCCCGTTGAGCAAGCTGGCGCTGCGCAACCTGCGCGAGGCCGAACCTGACAGCGCACGGGTGCAGCTTGCCGAAGGGCTTCTCTACCGCAAGCAGGGGAAGACGGAAGAAGCCACCGCGGCCTTCCAGCGCGCGGCGCAGCGTGGGGCCTCAGACGCGCATCTTCTGCTGGGGATTGTCTATAAAGAGAACGGCGACTACGCCGCCGCGGAGCGTGAATACCGGGAAGCGGAACGCCGGAATCCTTCGAGCGCCCAGTTGATGCTGGAGTTGGGCAAGCTCTACCTGGCCCAGGGCGATCTGGAGCAAGCGCGCCAACGCCTGGAAAAAGCCGCGGTGTATTCGCCGGACGCCCCCACCGTTCATTACCAGCTCGGTTTGCTTTACCGCCGTTTGAACCAAACCGAAAAAGCGCAAGAGCATTTGAAGAAGGCGAAACAGCCTTGATGACTCACCGCGAAACGAGGCTAATTCCGGGCTATTGACTTCTTTCTCTCAAGGACGGGGTATCAGGCGGTTGTGGGCGTCAGTCGATGGTGGCCTTTGCTACCAAACTCTTGATACGAGCTTCCTGATATCACTTTTTGTAAGACCCGGCTTCCTCATCCATGTACGGCTGCCCCCGGCGGAGCAGGTGGTAGATCGGAGTGACCGGCTTCCCGACCGTTGCAAATACGGCGGTAGTAGGACCTAGCGCCGTCAAGCTGTGGCGGAGCGCGGCAGCTACGCCAATGCTCGTCGTGCTTTTCACAGGCTCGCCTCCGCTTGTCGCTTTGTGCGGCGCCAGGCTTACATGCGACACGAACTGCTTCTTTGGGAGTGACAAGCGCTTGCAGAATTGTGGGCAGTCCCAACGCAACCACGCTTGCGAGGAATTCGACGCCGAAGGATTCGGCAACGCAACCGGCCGCATGTTGGCGTGCTTGCCCTGGATGTTCCGCCCGTACCGGCCAATCCTGCAACACCGCAGCAACTATTGACCATTTCCTCAAAGTGCCACGGGCCTATTGGCCCCACACTGCGCCACCGGCCTATTGGATGGATTGAACGGGCATTGACTGCAACCCCGCATTGTGATAAACACTTCAGGTGAGAAACTTTCCACTGTGAACAATATCTTTACGCGATCAGGATTCGTAAAGCGCACGTTGATTGCCTCCTTCATCACGATCAACGCCGGTCTCATTGCCTTGCAAGGTATTGCCGCTCCGGATAAGCGGGACGTCACGCCAAAGTCTCCGCTTGGCCGGTTCCTTCTGGTGGCAAGCGAGGGCCTTTACGTGGTGGAGC
>JANYCV010000546.1 GCA_025360145.1 Acidobacteriaceae bacterium | reverse complement strand
CTTATAGCTGGTCGGCCACGGGCTTGCCCGCGGGCTTGTCCATCGCCGCCGGCACTGGCGTCATCTCCGGTACTCCGACGGTTAACGGATCGTTCTCAGCCATTGTTACAGTGACCGATTCGGCCACCCCTGCGGTTTCCGTCTCGAAGACGTTCTCTTTGGCGATTGCCGCTCCCGACCTGGTCATCACCACCAGCACGCTGGCTAACGGTACGCAGAGCGTGGCTTATTCAGCGACGGTTGCAGCCACCGGCGGCACGGGCTCCTATAGCTGGTCGGCCACGGGCTTGCCTGCTGGTTTGACGATCGCCGCGGGAACCGGAATCATCTCCGGTACCCCAACGGCAAACGGAACGTTCTCCGTAGTCCTCACGGTCACCGACTCGGCCACTTCTCCGGCCACCAACACGAAGACAATAACTCTAACGATCGCTCCTGCTCTGGTGATCAGCACCACCACGCTGGCAAACGGCACGCAGAATGTGGCTTACTCAGCCACGGTTGCAGCCACTGGCGGCACAGGCGCTTATACTGGTCGGCCACAGGCTTGCCAACCGGCCTGACGATCGCAACGGGCACCGGCATCATCTCGGGCACGACATCGGTTCTTGGTACGGCCTCGGTTGTGGTCACTGTAACCGATTCAGCCACGCCTCCGGTTTCCGTGTCGAAGACTCTGTCTTTGACCATCGCTCCTCCCGCTCTGGTGATCAGCACCACAACACTGGCAAACGGCCAGCAGGGTGTGGCTTACTCAGCCACGGTTGCGGCCACTGGCGGCACAGGCGCTTATAACTGGTCGGCCACTAGCTTACCTGCCGGCTTGACGATCGCAGCGGGTACCGGCATCATCTCCGGTACACCGACGGCTAACGGCGCATTCTCTGTCGTTGTTACAGTCGCCGATTCGGCCACGCCTCCGGTTTCCGTGTCGAAGACTCTGTCTTTGACTATCGCTCCTCCCACTCTAGCGATCAGCACCACAACACTGGCTAATGGTACGCAGTCCGTGGCTTACTCAGCCACGGTTGCAGCCACCGGCGGCACGGGCGCTTATAGCTGGTCGGCCACGGGTTTGCCAACAGGCTTGTCGATCGCTCCGGCTACGGGCGTGATCTCGGGCACGACATCGGTTCTTGGTGCGGCCTCGGTTGTGGTCACAGTCGCCGACTCGGCCACGCCTCCGGTTTCCGTCTCGAAGACTCTATCTTTGACCATCGTTCCGCCTTCCCTGGTGATCAGCACAAGCACGCTGCCTAACGGCCAGCAGTCCGTGGCTTACTCAGCCACGGTTGCAGCTACCGGCGGCACGGGCGCTTATAACTGGTCGGCCACGGGCTTGCCTGGCGGCTTGACGATGGCTGCGGGCACCGGCATCATTTCCGGTGCGCCGACGGCTAACGGCACGTTCCCGGTTGTCATAATCGTCACCGATTCGGCCACACCTGCGGTTTCCGCCTCGAAGACGATTTCCCTGGTGATCGGTACTCCGCCCCCTCCGGCAACGATCACGGTCAGCTCCGGCAACAACCAGAGCACCAAGGTCAACACAGCGTTCCCCGCTCCCGTAGCGGCTATTGTTAAAGACGCGAATAGCTTGCCGGTTCAAGGCGTTACCGTAACCTTCACCACACCAGCGAGCGGCGCAAGCGGTACTTTCAACGTCAATACGGCAGTGACCGACGTAAACGGTATCGCCACCGCTACTCTGACGGCCAACACAATCACAGGCGCTTACAATGTGACGGCAACGGCCGGCGCCTTGACGGTGA
The DNA here is from genome assembly GCA_025360145.1 of Acidobacteriaceae bacterium. Classification (GTDB taxonomy): domain Bacteria; phylum Acidobacteriota; class Terriglobia; order Bryobacterales; family Bryobacteraceae; genus JANXXV01. Next base: position 4,307 of record JANYCV010000546.1, on the reverse strand, counting down.
CCTTTGCGATGACCAACACGGCGGGCAACCCGGCTACCATCGCGGTATCCTCCGGCAGCGGCCAATCGACGCTGGCTGGTTCCACATACGGACTGCCGCTCAAAGCGGTTGTGACCGATTCGTTTAACAATCTGATAAGCGGCGTGACAGTAACCTTCACGGCTCCTGGCCAAAGCGTGCCTTCGGTGGTCTTCGCCGGCGGCAACACGGCAGTGACGGACGCCTCGGGCGTGGCCACTTCGGGGATGATGACGGCGAACACGAAAGCCAACGGCAACCCCTTCACGGTGTCGGCTTCGGTTACCGGCGTGAGCACTCCGGCCAACTTCTTGCTGACCAACTTAACGGGTCCGCCGGCGGCGCTAACCTCCATCAGCGGCTCCAATCAACAGGCTGAAGCCGGCAAAGCATTCAACAACCCCTTGCAGACATTGGTGACCGACGCGTTCGGCAATGCGTTACGCGGCTACACGGTTACCTTCACCGGTCCAGGCAGTGGCGCTAGCGCCACGGTCAACCCCAATACGGCCGTGACTGACAACGGTGGCGTGGCCACTTCCGGAGTTGTAACAGCTAACGCTACAACAGGGACTTACAACGTAACGGCCTCCATCAGCGGCGTGGCCGCGACGGGCGCTTTTGCCTTGACCAATACGTCTTGCGTTACCAATTGCCCTGGAGTCATCACGGCTCCTGGAGTGACCATCGGCAAGGATCTGCAGGCTCCGATTCTGATCACCTTCACTCCGCCAATCCCGATCGGAAGCGGCGGCGTGCCGTTAACCATTACCTCAACCGACCCGGCGAAAGCTTTGGTGGGCGGCGGAACGGCGGCCGGCAAAACAACCATTACGGCCACCATGGCGGAAGGTTCAAACACGGTTTCCACCTTCGTGCAAGCGCTGGTGGGAACGGGGACGGTGGACATCACGCTGAGCGCTCCCGGGTATCTGACGACGACAGCCACGATTACCCTGGTGAACTCCGGATTTGTGCTGACCGGGCCGAATGGCTTGGGCCAGGCATTTAGCGTGTTCCAAGGATCGACCGCGGCGTTAACAGTTAACTCGGTTAGCTTAACGGGAGCCGGAGCGATGTCGAGCATCCAACAGGTGCGCGGCGGGTTGACGCTGACCGTACCGGTTACCAGCAGCCTCACAACCATCGGAACCATTACCGGAGGAAACATAAGCTTTCCCGGAGGAACCGACACGGGCGCTCCTAACTTTGTGGCGAGCGGCGTGAACACGGGCACAACAACAGTTGCAATTACCACGCCGAACGGTTTCACGACTCCCGCCACGGGCGCCAGTTTAGCGGCGACGGTAAGCGTCAGCTGCACGATCCCGCCCTCAACAACTGTTGGCCAGGGCTTGGAAAAAGCAGTGAGCGTTTCTTTATGCGGTCCCGCGCCGGCGGCGACTGCCGTAGTGATCACCAGCAACGATCCCTCAAAGGTGCTGTACTCACTTTCACCGAACACAGCCGGATCGAGCTCGATCACGCTGACGATTCCGAAGAACCAAAGCCGCACACCGGACTTCTACGTACAAGCCACGGCGGCTTCCGGAACTGCCGGAACGGTAACCAACTCCGTGACAGCCACGGGATTTGCCGCCACCACGGGGACAATCACTTTGGCTCCAACCGGGCTGCGCATCACCTCGCCGGGCGGAGTGGGAGCGACCAACTTCAGCTCATCGGCCAACGGGCCACTGGCGAACATTGTTGTTGAAACCGGACGCATGTCGGGCGGCTTCTTCGCCGAAGCCCAAAGCGTCTCCGGAGGCAACTCGGTAACCGTGGGTGTGTCGAGCAGCAACACTACAGTGGGCTCATTCTCAGCTCCCACGGTCACGATTGCAAACGGCAACAGCAGCGCAACGGCGCTATTCTCCTCTAACGCAACGGGCACAACCATGATCACCGCCAGCGCCACCAATTACACCTCGGCGTCAGTAACTGCTACCGTCACAGGCACGAAGATCATCCTTTCGGGCGGGTTGACGATCGGCAAGTTCCTGCAAGTGTCCGATACCGTGATTCTGAACCCGGCTCCGTCGGTGGCGACACAAGTTACGGTAACAAGCAGCGATGCGGCGATGTTGAAGCTATCGGCGACCTCAACCGGCGCTGGTGCGGCTTCGATCACTCTAAACTTCGCGGCCGGTCAGTCGAGCGCCTCGATCTACGTCCAGGCGCAGAGCGATAACGGTTCAGCAACCTACACGGCGTCGGCGCCGGGTTACCCCACCACACCGGCGACCTTCTCGTCGGTCTTCCAGCCGTCGGGAATCGTAATACTAACTTCAACACAAGGATCGGCGATCGCCGGAAGCGCGGGCACAACCATCAATGCCTCGAGCAACCCCAATGTGATTGTGTACACGGCAATCCTGACTGTTGAAGGTGTCCCGTCTGATATTCAGCCTTTGGCGGGCGGGTCTGGTCTACAGGTCGCCATCCAGAATAATCATCCGGAGAAAGCCACTATCCCCTGCCCAACCACTGGCGCTGAAGCAATTCTGGCTTGCACACCGGGTAATGCTGGGTACACAGCAGGCCAAGGCTTTATCACAGTCCCAGCTGGAACCAGTAACACGATTCTGCCAATCACGTTGTTGGCGGCAACCGATCCATTTACTCCCGCAACGCTGACCATAACAACGCCAGGCGGATTCACAGAAGCAGTAAGTTTGACCACCATGAGAGTCACTGTCCAGTAACAGTAGTAAGTTTAACCGGGGAATTTCCAAAGTAGAAATTCCCCAAACCCGTAGCAACCCCCAAGGCGTTACCGGGGACTTTAGATTGATTCGAGCGAGGTAATATTCAATGCGATTAAGTTCTGCTGCTTTAACCGCTATTCTAACTTCCGCCGTGGCGCTTGCCGCGGAACATAAGATTCTTACGCCGGCCGAGCTGAGCGTGGGGAACAATTTGCAAGCCTTCACTAACTTGCGCTTATCCGAACAAGCTCCGGAGACGGGTTTAGAGATCACGCTCACAAGCGACGATCCAAGCAAACTGTTGCTTGCTCTAACACCCGACAAACCGGGCGTCTCTTCGATCGTCGTAAAGATGAGAGCGCAGTACATGGAGACCCCTGATTTCTATGTCCAGGCATTTGCCGGTAGCGGCACAGCCACTTATACCGCCGCGGCGCCAGGATTTGGCGGCGTGAAGGGGACGGTGAAACTATCTCCTTCGGCCATTATGATTGTTGGTCCTTTCAAGGGCACAGCATTCAAGACGACTCCGGCCATGCCGGCCAAGGTCGCCTTCTATTCAGGATTGATCAGCGCCGAAGGCAAGCTTGTGGCGCAACAAGGTATTGCCGGCGGCAAGAAAGTCACATTTGAAACGATCAGCTCTGACAGTAAGGTGGGTGGGGTCAATGGATCGTTCGTGCTTGAAAGTGGCGAATCCACAGTGAACGGCGAGTTCAAGCCCTCAAGCGCCGGGAACACTGTTATTTCCGTGAAACAACCAGACGGATTCACCATGCCAAAGCAATACGCAAACGTCACCGCCACAGTGGAGCTGCCCGGCATGGGGATGACCGGCGAGATCCACCTAGGCAAGAACCTGCAAGTTCCCTCTCATATTTTATTGGGGGAAACAGCTGGACCGAAAGGCGTGGACGTAACCATCACAAGCGGCGACCCCAAGCTTTTACTAGTTTCCGACAGCGATGAAAAGTTGGGCAAGGAATCGATCACGGTTCATGTTCCGGCCGGCCAGTCGCGTGTTCCTTACTACGTACAGGGGGTAGGGGATACAGGGACGGTTACCCATAGCGCTTCGGCTCCTGGATATCGGACGCGCGTGGCTCCGATAACGATGGCTCCGTCGGGGATTATGGTGGTGTATTCGCCTTATGGTCCTCCGGATGAAGCTGAGTATCTGCGCGCCAAGCAGACGCGGGATCCGCGGGCATTCACGGTTACCGTTGGCGAGCGCACGCCGACGTATTTAACGTTGTGGCCGGTATACCTCGATGCGAAAACCAAGCGCGGAGCGGACATCACGGCGCAACGGCTGCGGCCTGGAATCACGATTAAGGCAAAGCTGAGTAGTACGAATAAGGCTGTGGGGACTGTGCCCGAGACGGTGACGCTTGAAGGACCGGCGGAGTGGAAGATGATTGAGTTTACCCCGCTGTCGGCTGGACATACGGTGATTTCGATTGATACGCCGGAAGGATTCACGACGCCTTCGAATGCGTCCGAAGTGGCTGCGAATGTGAAGGCGGCGGTGGAAACCACGGCGGCAGTGAAGTAAGTCACTTTCTTGTTAGTAAGTTT
>JANYCV010000533.1 GCA_025360145.1 Acidobacteriaceae bacterium | reverse complement strand
TTGCCGCCCGCGATGGAATACAATCCGCCGCCTCCATTAAAAGTCTTCGGACGCGCAGGCAGTGCCCTCGCATCTTGTTTTAACGAGCCATCCGGTGAGGCTTCTTTTACAGGCGGCGCGACTTGTCATGGAAGCACGTTACTTTTATCCATCTATCCATCGGCTACATGGAGGGCTGGAGCGGGAGGCTTCTCAACAAGGAGAAGCCGGAGTTCCACGGAGAGTGGAATTACCGGTAGCTTGCAAGGCCGATATGACCATGTTTTTTAGATGCGCTTACTCAGTCCGTTACGCGTCGCCAAATTGATAAGCAACTGTAACTCGTGAGACGCCAACTTATCTCCGCCGGTTTGGAGTCGATAACTATATCCACCCATTCCGTGAAATTAATAGGGTACAGGGAAAAATTGGTGAGCGCGGTAGGAATCGAACCTACAACCTAGTGATTAAGAGTCACTTGCTCTGCCAGTTGAGCTACGCGCCCGGCGTGGGATAAACTGCTCGGCAGAATTTTATTGTATCACCGCCGACAGCCCTTTCGGGCATCCAGCGTTCAGTTTTTTTTCAAGAATTACGGCCGCCCGGAATCGTCCGGACGGCCGTCGCACTGTCAGCTCCGTTAAACGGTCACGCGGTTGCGCATTGCGTTGACATCCGGATCACTTTGCAATGCCTGCTTGCCTTTTCCGAAAGCATCCGCCGCTGCGGCCTTTCCCTTGTCCATTGCACCGGAGGCCATCGTCGTCGTCTTATCGACAAATCCCGAGGCCGTCGCCTTGTCTTGCGCTACTAGATCCGACACCGCGCCCGTAACGTCGCAAGTTCGATTTTTCAAGTACTTCAGGCCATCATCCGTTTTCTCGCCCAAATACTCGCGAGTCTCTGTCCCGGACTTCGGCGCGAGCAAAACCCCACCGATCAATCCCACACCTAATCCCAGAAAGAAATGTTTCATAATTCACCTCGCTACTGGTGTCAGCAAACCAGTGGCCAAATGCATCGCCGATTGTTCTGAACGAATTACAGCAAGTGCCCGCCTCCGCACCCGGAAAGTATTTCATTGCGATGCCTTCAAAGAGGCCGCGGCGATCTGGGCGATGTCCAAAAGCTTCGGTGCCGGAGTTCCGTTTGCAATGGCCACCTGCGCCAGGGCGTCACGGAACATGGTATTGCAGAACGGACACGCTGCGCCCACCACCGACGCACCGGTGGCCGTCAGTTCTTCCGCGCGCTCGATGTTGACGCGCTTGCCCTTCTCCTCGCCCAGAAACACCATTCCGCCGCCCGCGCCGCAACAGAACGACCGCTCTTTCGACCGTGGCGCTTCGATCACCTTATCGGCCCGCTCAATCACCTCGCGAGGCTCATCGTAAAGACCGCGGTATCGGCCCAGGTAGCAGGGATCGTGAAACACCACCGTTTCCCGCGAATTGGCTTCGATTGGCAGTTGTGACGCATGCCGGGCCAGAAATTCGCTGTGATGCTCCACTTCGAGATCCGCTCCGAACTCCTTCCAGTCTTCGCCGATGGTGCGGACACAATGCGGACAGATCGACAGGATCTTCACTGCCGTCACTGCCTTCATCTGCTCCAGGTTGAACTCGGCGAGTTGGCTCAGCAGATAATCGTTGCCCAGGCGGCGAACCGGATCGCCGGTACACTTCTCCTTGCTGAGCACGCCGAAAGTGGTCCCCAGGTGCTTCATTACTTCGGTAAGCGACTGGACGATCTCCCGGCTCGTCGGGTCGTAGGCGCCCATGCAGCCCAACCACAAGCAGTAATCCTGGCTGCCGTCGTAGATAGGAAATTCGTTTTTCTGGATGAATTTATCGCGATCACTCGCCGGAAAGCCCAGCGTGTTCCCGCTACGCTCCAAGTTGAGAAAAAGCTTTCCGCCGTGTTCGTTCTTCCACTCGCCGGTGTTCACCAGGCCGCGGCGCAATCCCACAATGATGGGAACGTGTTCGATGCCTACCGGGCACTGATACTCGCACGCGCCGCAGGTGGTGCACTGGAACAGCGCTTCTTCACTGATGTACTTACCCACCAACGGCTCGCTTCCGCCCGCGCCGTGGTCGCGCAGATAATCGCGAATGCCCAAGATAATCTTTTTCGGGTCCAGCTCCTTGCCCGTGTTGTTTGCCGGGCAATGCTCGGTGCATCGTCCACATTCCACGCAGGAGAATGCCTGTAGAGCGACAATTTGCGTGATGTCTATGCCGGTCACGATGCCGAAATCTTCGTCGCCTGCCAGTGGCGGGATCTTGCTGAAACCTCCGCGCGAGAGAAAAATAGAGAAGGGGCTCAACAGCAGATGCAGGTGCTTGGTATGCGGAATCAGCGGCATGAAAACCAGCAACGCCAGGGTGTGCGCCCACCAGATTGCTTTGGCTTCCACCGTGTCTTCCGGAAGCCGGAATGCCGCCAGATAAGTGACCATCAGGATCGAGATCAGCGCGGCGATCACTCCCGATTCCATCGATACCGGCCCCAGCCACTTCGGCTTCACCACGAACCTGCGGAACGCCAGTCCAAGAATCGACACGAGCACCGCGACCGCGAATAGCGCCGCCATGCCAAGATAGAATTGGCCGAAAGCAGTGTCGCGAGACAGCAACCCGAACCCAAGTCCCGCGGCGAAGTGATTTGCGGTTACCACGGCGAAGGCGCAGAATCCCCAGAAGACCAGCGCATGCGCGATGCCGGGAAGCGGACGCTCCTTGATTACTTTCCCTTGCAGGAGCACTTCCCAGACGAAGTCCCGCACACGCTTTCCGACGGGCCGAAGTTGAAATCCGGGATCTTTTGGGGACCGCAGAATGATCCGAACGACGGGAGCGATGCGCCTTGCGAAGAGGAATAGGGAAATCGATACGGCGGCGAGAAAGAGACTGATTTCCGGCCAGGTCGGACTCAGCATGAGTCTGAATGTACCATAAGATATACGGAGGATTCGATTGCGTTATGTCATTTCCGGTGCGGCCGGCTTCATTGGGTCGCATCTTTGCGAGCTACTTCTTGTCGACGGTCACAGCGTGGTGGGCCTCGATAACTTCATTACCGGATCGGCGAAGAACGTGGAGCATCTGAGAAGCAACTCCAAGTTTGAACTTCACGATGTGGACGTCACGCGGACCTTCGAGGTCGGCGGAAATGTGAATGCGGTGATGCATCTGGCCTCGCTTGCAAGCCCGAAGGACTATTTGGCGCATCCGCTGGAGACGCTGGAATCGGGATCCACCGGCACGCGCAATATGCTGGATCTTGCCCGCCGCCACAATGCCACCTTCCTGGTAACCAGCACGTCGGAATGCTATGGCGATCCGCTGGAGCATCCGCAGGTGGAAACTTATTGGGGTAATGTGAATCCGGTGGGTACGCGATCCTGCTACGACGAGAGCAAGCGCTACGCCGAGGCCATCACCATGGCCTATCATCGCGTCCACGGCATCAAGACCAACATCGCCCGCATCTTTAATACCTATGGTCCCCGCATGCAGTTGAAAGATGGCCGCGTGGTGCCCGCGTTTCTCGATCAGGCACTGCAAGGCCAGCCGATGACCATCTTCGGCGATGGCTCGCAAACGCGCAGCTTTTGCTATGTCTCGGACCTGGTGCGCGGGTTGTATCTGCTCTCGAAGTCGGAGGAGCGCTATCCGGTGAACCTTGGCAATGCACGCGAGATGACGATCCTGGAATTCGCCGAACACATTCAGGAACTGATGGGTAGCGATGCGCGCCTGGAATTCCAGCCGCTGCCGGAGGACGACCCGAAGCGCCGGCGTCCGGATATCGCCAAAGCGAAGCGGGTTCTCGGTTGGGAACCGCTTGTGCCGCTGGATCAAGGTCTTCGGGAGACGATTGAATACTTTCGCAACGTGACGCGCTAGCGTGGTGTCCAAGAACTAGATAGACAGGCGAAGTTGTCACTACCCGTCCACAGCCGCCGCACGCGCCGTTTCAGCGAATCGAAGAATCCGCGTGCAACGGTATGCCCCGGGGGCGGCATTAGTTATGCACCACCTGCTATTAGCACCCGGTCAACGCCGATTATCGCGGATTTGTGGGCGGAACCGCGGTATTCGATCTGTCCAGCGATTTCGTAGCCACTAGACTAGCGCCCGAGCGCCCAGATTTTGCCGGCGGCCGACTTCCCGAGCGGAATCGATCTGCCCGCGATTGCGAGCGTGATCGTGTCGTCGTAATTGCGCGCCAGCACCTGTAGTTCGGCGCCGGGGCGGATGCCGAGTCCGTCCAAATACTCCAGCAGTTTGCGGTCCCGCTCAAAGACGCTGACCACGGTGGCGGCGGCTTCGGGCTCGAACTCATCCAGCGGCCGCCATCCGCGTTGGCGTTTGGCCTCCGGCGTGTCGTAGCCCACTCGGTTGCCATGCGGACATGCCTCGCCATTTCCCAGCTTTTCCTGCAATTTCCGCTCAAACTCGCCGGAGACGGCGTGCTCCAGTTGCTCGGCTTCGTCATGAACCTTATACCATTCCATGCCGAAGATTTCGGTCAGCATTCGCTCAATCAGGTGATGGCGGTTCAGGACGCGATTGGCGATTTCGCGGCCATCCGCGGTTAACGAAATCCGGCCTTCCTTGTCCACCCCGATTAGCAAATCCCGCTTTAGACGCTTGATCGCCATGGTAACCGCGGGTGCCGAGACGTTTAACCAGCGCGCCAGTGTCGCCGCAATTACCGTCTCGCCTTCGGACTGGGCCTCGGCAATCGCCTTCAAATAATTCTCTTTGGAGATCGTGATCTTCACTGCCTTTCGATTGTAACAAGGACATCCGGCGTGGCATTCTCAAAGTATCTATGCTTCAACCGAAACTTTTGCTTGGGATTGCGGCAGCCATTACCTGTGTGCTGTTCGCGGATGACAAGCCCGATCTGGCCGTCGTCAACCGGATCAAAACGGAAGCTTTTGAGAACTCAAAGGTGATGGATCACGCCTTTTACCTGACCGACGTTTACGGTCCAAGGTTGACCAATACTCCAGAATATAAGGCCGCCGCCGAATGGGTCTCGAAACGGCTTACCGAATATGGGCTCTCGAATGTCGCCCTGGAAAAGTGGGGGCCCTATGGCCGCGGCTGGTCGTACAGCAAGTATTCCGCCCACATGATAGAGCCCCGCTATGCGCCGCTGATCGGATTCCCGCTGGCCTGGAGCAAAGGAACGGATGGCCCGGTAACCGGTGAAGCGATTTTCGCTCCGATCCGGACCGAAGCGGACTTGGCCAAGTGGAAAGGCAAACTCAAAGGTAAGATCGTCTTGATTGACGCGGCACGCGAGCTGGTTCCCCAACTGATAGCGCCGGGCAAGCGGTTTTCCGAAGCAGACCTAGCGTCCGAAGCACTGGCGCCGGATCCTTCCACCGCGGCAGTCTCCAGTCCGGATCCGCTGGCGCCTGCTCCGGGCTCCCCGTCCAGGGAGGCGATCCAGAGGTTCCGTTCCAAGGTTCGCCAGTTCCTGCTGGAGGAACAGGCGCTGTTCGTGGTGCAGATTGGCCGCGGAGATGGGGGAACGGTGTTTGGGCAGAACAGCGGCACGCGCGAGATGAAAGACGCGATCGGTCTGCCGACGGTGGCCTTGACTGCCGAGCACTACAACCGCATCGTGCGCCTGCTGGATCACAAGATTCCGGTGAAGTTGGAGTTCGATATCAAGACGACTGTTTACGAAGATTCGCTCGACAGTTTGAACATCGTGGGCGAGATTCCCGGCGGAAAGAAGAAAGACGAGGTGGTGATGATCGGCGCTCACTTCGATTCGTGGCAGGGCGGCACCGGCGCTACCGATAACGCGGCGGGCAGCGCGGTAGCGATTGAGGTAATGCGCATTCTGAAATCGCTTAACGTGAAGATGGACCGCACGGTCCGGATCGGCTTGTGGAGCGGGGAAGAGAGCGGCCTGCTCGGTTCCAAGGCGTACGTGAAAAAGCATTTTGCCGATCCGGAAAACATGAAGCTACTGCCGGAGCACGCGAAATTGGATGCCTACTACAACCTGGACAACGGCACCGGAAAGATCCGCGGCATCTATCTGCAAGGGAACGATATGGCACGGCCGCTTTTCGAATCCTGGTTCGTACCATTCAAGGATCTGGGGGCAGGAACGGTAACCATTCGCAACGCGGGCGGTACGGACCATCTCCCGTTCAACGCCGTGGGCCTGCCGGGCTTCAATTTTATGCAGGATCAGATTGAATACTCCACGCGGACACACCACTCGAACATGGACGTGTACGACCGTTTGCAAAAGGGAGATCTGATGCAGGCCGCGGCGGTGATGGCTACGTTCGTTTATCAGACGGCGATGCGGGATGAGATGTTGCCCCGCAAGGTGCTGCCGAAGCCCCAGCCCGCCACGCCCGAGGCTGCTCCAGAGAAGAAGCCGGAAGATGGCAAGAAGCTGGTGACTTCGGCAGGCAACTAAGCCTTTGCAAAACTTTACGGCTTGTGTTCGATCACCATCTTTTCCATCATCAGCACGCCGGGACTGGACTCGTCCGCTGCGGGGTCGTCGGCCGGTACTTCAAACAGGGCGCGCGCCCGCTCGGCCCAACTCGCCGGTGTAACTGATCCCCTGCGATCCGCGTCCGGCGTCGAAGCCGTTTGCGTCGCCGATCAGGCTGATGAATACGTCCTGCGTCGCTTCCTCTGCCACTGCCGCAGCGCGAACTTATAGACCTGGGTCTGCCTGCGCCGGTACAATTCGACGAAGGCATCTTCCTGGCCGCCGGTTGGAAGACGCGGAAGCGAGCAGTCAGTGCGATTGAGGAAACCCGTCATCTGCGTCTCATGGAGCTGGAACTTATATTTTGGGCAGGGCGTGGAATATAAGTTGCGGATTATTGTAAAGACGAAAGGAAAGGCAAAGAGGGAGGAAAGTGCGGCTGGAAACAGAATGTCTTCAGCCGCATTTGTGGACTAGAAGCGGTAGGAGAGGCTGAACTCAATCAGACGCCGGCCGAACAAAGTGCTGGTAATCTGGCCGAAATTGGTGCTGGTGACTGTCTGATCGTCCACGAAGAATGCCGGATGGTTGGTGATGTTGGTTCCAATCATCCGGAGTTCCACCGACTGCCGCTCCGTGATCTTCGTAGTCTTAAGAACCGAGAAGTCCGTACTGAATCCCCAAGGTCCGGAGAACATGCGGCGTTGCAAGCCTCCCAAGGAACCGGCCTGTGGATTGAAGAACGATTGTCCGGTGAACGGAGCCCGGCCGTCGGCGGCGACCGCGCGGCCATCGGTTCCAATCGCAGAAGCCGCCACCATGTATGGACCCGTGCCAGTCTGCCGGAACGACAGGAGCTGGTCGAGCTGCTGCTTGTTTAGATTCGTGTCCACCGTGTTGGAGGCCGAGCGGCCCGTCCGGTTAAGCGTCCCGCGTCCGGAGAGGATAGAGAACGGCGCACCCGACTGCCAGGTAACTACGGTTCCTACGTTCCATCCGTCCATCACGTAATGCAGGGGCCTGTAGTCGAGCGCATGTCCACGGCCGATGGGCAGGTTGTAATGCCCAAGCGCCTTGATGGCATGAGTCAAATCGAAAGGCGCGCGAGCCCGTTCAATCCGGGCGTTGTCCTTGTCCAGGAACGCTTCAAACCGGGCAGCGGCGTCGCCGGCCGAATCGCTCAGCACTTTCGCGTAGGTGTAGTTCGCCTGAAGGAACAGGCCATGAGACTCTCGCCTTCTCACGTCGATCTGCAACGAGTTATAGGTGGCGTTGGAATAATTCGTCACCATATTCAGGCCGAGAGCGAGAGGATTGCGGTAAAAGTCCACCGATCCGTTCAACCCATTTATCTGATAGGTGTTCGCGAGTTCGCCTGGCTGGCCTGTTTGGATCAGGTTGCGAACGGTGGCGTTGTTCAACAGTCCGCCGCTGCTAAGTCTATCGAAGAACGGAAGTGGCTGGCTTCCCGCAGTGGCAGGGACATAGGCGGGGTTGAAGGTACCATTCGCCGCTAGGGAAAGATTGCCGTTGTTGACGGCTTTTGCGAAGTCCGGCAGGTACCCCGTGCCCTTCACCACCACTTGGTTATAGTCGATGACGCGGAGTTGCTTGGTGGCATGATTGCCCACGTAGCGCGCCTCCACGATAGTCCCTTTGATCTCCTGCTGAATTCCAAACGTATACTGCTGGACATACGGGGTTCGGAGATTCGGATCGGGGATGCCGAACGCGCTGGTAGTGCTCAGATTGTAATTATCCTCAAAGGTTCGCGGCACTTTGAAAACAGGAACGGAAACTGGCGTAAGCCCCCCGCTCAGCGTGCCCTTTAGGTTCGTTCTGCTCGAGATGGAGGACAGCCCGGCGTTGGTGGCGGCGTTATTGTCCAGGGCGGCGACAAATTCGTCGTTGACGAAGTTGATGCTGTAGCCGGCTCGCACGGACGTTTTTCCGTTTCCAAATACATCCCATGCCAGGCCCAGGTTCGGAGCGAAATTGTTTCTGTCGGGCCGATTCCACGGGCGTCCCACCGAATTTCCCGCGAAATCCAAAGTGGCATTGGACAATAGCGTGTTGATCGCGTTGCCATCCTTCAAAACTGGCAGCAAAAATAGCGAATCCCGTTCATCCACCGGGCTGTAGTATTCCCAACGCAGGCCGAGAGTCAAGCTGAGGCCGGGCCGCAACCGGAAATTGTCCTGGCCGTAGAAGGCGTAGTTGTTAAGTGTATCGTGGCGGAGTTGCGTCGATCCACTCACGAACCCGGAGGTGCGGCTGGCGACGTTGAACGTCTGCGTGTAGCCGCTGTAGAAACCGGCGAGGTTCGCCAGAAGATTGTTCGCGGCGGCCAGATCGTTTGCGCTGCTGCCCGGGAGTTGGCTGGTAACGAGCCCCACATTTCCGCCGGTTCCAATTCCGAGCGTGTAGCTGGGAGTGATTCCGGCATCGTTATAGGGCGCGACGCGAATGGCCTGATACAAAAATCCAAATTGGATGGTGTGGCGTCCGCGGACATAGTTGCCATCGTCGCGAATGTTATATGTGTTTGTGTTCCTGCCTTGGCCGCGGAACGTGTTTACCGGATTGCTGAAGATCAGGCCGGTGAAAATGGGGCTGCCAAATTGTTCGCTGGTGGCAAATACCGCGGGCGCCAGATTGAAGCCGCCGCGCAACTCGTTTGTCAAACTTGGCGACGGATTCCATCGCCAACCGGTGGACATCAACTTGACTCGTTCGTCGTTACTCACTTTTGGCACTAGCGAATAGTCGTTCGATAGGGCGGGCCTGTCCTGGACATCGTTGTTCCAGGCGAAGGTTCCGGTAAACACATGCCTGGTGGAGAAATTGTAGTCCAGCTTCCCCAGTGCGTTATCCCTTGTCCGGTTATTCCTGGAAAGGAAACTGTATCCGCCGGTATTTCGCGCCAAGGTGGCGATGCTATCGCCCAGGCGGGTGTTGTTGATTTTGTCCGGTGCCGGAACACCCGCCAGCACTTTCTGCATGACGGCATCGGCGCTCACGCCAGCGGCTTGCAGGATATTCACCTTCTGAACCGCGCCCGATGTGTCGCGGTACGTAAAAAGTCCGTTACGGGCATCGGCGGTGAGGATGGTCCGGTTTTGGGCAGACTGTTGCCGCAGCCGGAACGCCTCGTAATTAGTGTAGAAAAATAGCTTGTCCTTGATGATGGGGCCGCCAATCCTTCCGCTGATC
>JANYCV010000466.1 GCA_025360145.1 Acidobacteriaceae bacterium | reverse complement strand
TCCGTAACCTTTAAAGGGGCGGTCGACGTTTCGATATTCGGACCGCTTAGTCCAGCGGAAACGACCTGGTAAGTATAGGATCGCGTTTCCCAACCATTCGCCATCAGCGATTTCAGTGTAACCACAACTGATGTCCCGATGGGTGGCAGCGCTACGGCTGCGGATCGGGCCGTTGTCGGATCTCCGACATAATAGAAAGAGTTTGAGGGGGTTGATAGGAGCAACTGGTAAAGCGTTGAACCCACTCCAGTCGACCATACAAAGTTCCCGGAAGCCCCGGAAAGATTCGAGCCCGAGGTTGGTGCAATCATCGTCGCCGGGGCGGCAGCCGCAACATTGAGCGCCACGGATGTTTGCCGAGTCCTTGATCCACTAACAGCGCGGATCGCAATATTCGACAATCCAATGCTGGAATTAACAGTCGAGATTACGAAAATCGCTGGGTTTGAACCAGTCACAGTGGCCGATGCAGGCGACACCGATGCCCCGCTGGGAAGCCCTGAAGCCGTAATCGTAACTTGCCCATTGAAGCTCTGCGAACCCGTAACTAACACGTTCATGCTAGCAACGCCATTCGGTGTGACGGTTACCGCCGAAGGATTAGCGGAGATCGTGAAATCTGCCGCACCCAGAATCGTCAGCGAGGCTCCGCTGGTTTTGGTATTCGTTCCACTCGTCCCTGTAATGGCAACAACGTAAGTATTTGGTGTCGTTCCCGCAGCGGCAGTCAGCGTCAGCGGCGTCACCCCATTTATCGTGGTCCCAAAAGTCGCCGACACGCCTGCCGGGAGCCCGTTGACGGTTAAAGCCACCGTCCCGCTGAAACCATTTACTGCTGGTGTGGTTATGTTGTAAGTTGCGGTTCCAGGGGCGCTAATGGTCTGCGGGCCCGTAACATTGATGCTGAAGTCTCCCGTAGTGCGAATATCGACCTGAACCGGAACTACGTGACTTACCCCGTTGGCTGAAGCGGTTACAACGAAACAGCTCGCCCCCGCTCCTGGAGGTGGAGTGATGAAACTAATTGTCCCTGTCACGGACGTGCCGTTGGAAGGAATTGAGCCGGGCCAAGTGGCCGTCACCGGCTGCGCCGCGCATCCTGTTTGCGCCAACACGACGTTTACATCTTGCGTGAATCCGTTCAAGCCTTTGGCTGTCAGGCCGAACTCGGCCGGGATCGGGGCGGTAGGGTTCGCTTGCCACGCAATTACCCTGTAAGTGGGCGACACAGTGAAAGCGGAAATCTTGCACCGCTATCTGATTCGCTGCCGAATGATTCAACACACCACTCTGCCCAATTACAGAGAACGTGAAGTTAGCCGCCACCTTCACCTTGCTCACGTTGACGGTCATGGTGGAAGTGCCGGAACCAGGGATCACCGGTGGATTGAAACTTGCCGTGGCTCCTCCAGGCAGTCCCACAGCCGCCAATGTAACCGAACCCGAAAAACTATTCACCGGGGCCACGTTCACAGTATAGTTCACCGCTGCGGTTGATCCGGCCATGGCCACCGTACTGCCGCTTGGCGCCACCGACATGGTGTAATCCGGCGGAGGAGGCGGCGGTGGACCGAACGCCGTCACATAGCCGTGAATGGCTGCGGTGCCGACGGGATCCCACTGATTTGCAACATCGAACGCATTGCCCCGGAACTCGTGCCTGTCGTAGAACCCTGATGCGAATTCAATGGTCAGGGAGACGGTCATGCCGGTGGAATCGCTGACCACGCTGGTGGCGGCGGGTCCGGTATGCACGATGCACGTGGCGGCCGAGGTGGGGGATGAGTTGGGCAGGTTGGCCACAGTCGTGCGAGCGCTATACACGCCTTGGTAAGCCCCGTTTTGGTCCAACATGTAGATGGCGTCCAAGAGGGGGAAATAGTAAAAACGGCAATTGCCGGTGGCGGTTGGGCTGTTGGGCATGTAATCAAACTCAAAGGCGCTGAGGAATCCGCCGCCGTTGGGGCTGGTGGCCTTGAAGCTGAACACGCCTTGCCGGACGGGGACGGTTTGCAGCGAGCCGTCCCATTCAAAGGGCGTCATGTCCTTGAGCAGCGGCGGGCCGGTGACGCCGACGTTCCAGTTGGCTCCGAGGAGATTGTCGGGCGTGGGGTCGGGCGTGGCCGGATTGTACCAATCGAGCATGGTCTGGCCGGCGGTGTTCTTGAGTTGGACGTAGTGGAACTGCTGACCGTTGGGTCCGCCGGTGGTTGTGGCGGG
>JANYCV010000418.1 GCA_025360145.1 Acidobacteriaceae bacterium | reverse complement strand
CCGCCGGCAGCGCGGAACCATCGCCGAAGAAATAATCGTCCATCTGTTTGATGATCAGTTCCTGGGCCTCCTGCGTGCCAAGATTCAGGCGATATTCATTCATGATCATCTTCATGTGCTCAATCCACAGGCCCCACCCTTCTTTTGAGACATTTTCATAGATCTTCTGGCCCAGCGGATGTCCCTCGAATGGAACTTCGCTGAGGCCCGGCATCTGCTTTTGAAACTTCACGCAGAACACCGTCCGACTGGCAGGCTCAATGCGCGCCGCAACTGGACGACTTCCACCGCTACAACCCATGTATTGTCTCCTTTCTTATCTTCTTGAAAAATTCAATGCGAACATGCTTGTCGACCATATTTTCAACCGTTTTTTTCTACAGTTCGACCGTGACAGCTACTCCGCCGGTGCGGACATCGTATGGTTCTGGTGCCCGATCATTTATCGCTGATACTGCCACCGCGAGTGGCGGTACCTTCGACGTCTGCAACTCCACTGACCAGGCTTCGAGGCCACCGGCCATGTTGCGGACGTTGGTAAAGCCGTATGCCATGAAGTACGAGGCAACTTCTAAACTGCGGCGCCCCGCATTGGAGTAGAAAACGATCCGGGCGTCCTTCGGCCATGTGTCCAAGGCCTCAAACTTCAGCTCCAGTGTGAGAAATTGCGCCTCCGGAATATGGCCATTCATCCATTCTTCGGGAGAGCGTACATCGATAAGCGGCCAGCTTTCTCCGCGTTCGAGCGCTGCTTCCACCTCCGGCGAAGACACGTCGACAAGCCGCGATTCCTGCTTCGGCTTTAGCGCGGCAGCCACAACCGTCGGGAGGATTTGAAGCCCCGCCTCCACTTGCCCGCTTTCGAGGATGCAGGCAATCACCGCATCCAGGGGGTCGGAAATATTGTGGTCGCCGATGGCCTGCTCCAGCGTGTCCGTCGGCTGGTAGCCGCAGGCAGTGCAGCCGCCAATGTGGTAGCGGCGGAAGAGGCCCAGTTTCGCGCTGGGATAGGCGTTGAGAATTTCCTCCATCGTAGTACTCGCGCTGATCTCCAGTGACATGTTGTTCTCCTGACTCTCTGCAAGAACTTCTGCGATTTGCATAAATGGTTCCTCACTGCGATGCCAGGCTGCGGCATCGGTGCCTTGGACATCTTGTTCCGATGTGCGGAGAACCGGGCATCTCAATTCGGCGAAAGGCGCCGCTTATTGAAAATCCGGTAAAGAATCTCTACACGCTGAACGAGCTTCCACATCCGCAGGTCGATTTCACCTGAGGATTGTTGAACTTGAAGCCAGAGCCTTCGAGCGAGTCCACGAAGTCTACTTCAATGCCTTCCAGGTACAGGAGGCTGGCCTGGTCGACAAAGACTTTGAACCCGTCCGAAGGGTACGTCTTGTCCAGCATGTTTGGGCTGTTCTCGAAACTCATCGAGTAGCTGAAGCCGGAGCAACCTCCGCCGACGACGGAGATCCGCAGCCCGGCTGGCGGCGGCGCCTGAGCCTCAATGATCTCCTTGACCTTACTTACCGCTCGTTCTGTTAAAGCAATCATAAACTATCTCCTTTTCCTTGTTCTGCAAACAATCTGTCCACCAAATCGAACCAACAAGCCATCCGCAACCCCTTAGTTCGAGGACACGGAATCGCGTTTGAAGTGCTTCGCGTTCACTTCTGTAAAATCCGCCCACTTCTCAGGCAGGTCATCCAGTGCAAAGATCGCCGACACCGGACACACCGGCACGCAGGCGCCGCAGTCGATACATTCGACTGGATCGATGTAGATCATAGTCGCGCTCTCGAAGTCTGCTTCGTCCTTCCTGGGATGAATGCAATCTACCGGGCAGGCATCCACGCATGCCGTGTCCTTGATGCCAATACAGGGCTCGGCTATCACATACGCCATAGCGTTAACTCTCCTTTCTTTTCCTTGAGCAGCTCGATGCTAAATTCTCGAACTCCAACCTGTTAGCAAGGGTTCTCACCGTCTCAGGTTTTCGCGGTTCAACCTAGTTCCGGCTCGCCATCGCCGCCAACGATTCCTTGATCGTCGGGATCTTGCCATCCTCCACGTCTTTGCGGCGTACCTGATGGAAGGTTGTCAGCACGGCGTTCGCTTTCGCGAGCACTGCGATACGTTCCGCGTAAAGATCCAGTTTGGAGCCAGGAATTGCCCAGAGCGCCACGTCGTCCGTCAGCACGTCCAGATAGGCACGCGCGCCACAGCAGCCCAGGCTCAGCGCAGCCCGTCCGGTGTTATATGCCTGCGGAACAATCGCGCAGGCAGGCCGGCCCATGGCTGGCGGCAGGCCGCCCTCCAGTTGCTGGGATGCTTCGGAGAGGATTAGCATTTGGTCGGCCTTTCCGAACAGCAGCACGACGTCTGGTGCCAGCGGTATCGTCGCCAGCGGCCCGTAAACCACATGGGACGACCGCGACTCCAGCACAGGAATTGAGGCAATGTCCTGCTCGCGAACGTAACCCAGATCCGCGAAGATTTTCAGAGCGTCGCGACGCTCTGCATCGTGCGCTTCCGTGGTCTCAAGATTATGCGTGAACGTGCCGATCGAGCACAGGTCGTGATCTCCCGGAGAGGTGGCAAACACTTCGGTTGCTGCTTCCTGCCAGAACCGGCAGCCCGCGGGAACGCGCCCCGTCCAGTTCCGTATACCTGCCGGTACCTTGTCTGTAAAGCAGATTGCGATCGGCGGCAAAGAGAGCGTGATTGAGGCGGTCAATGTTTGAGCGATTTGGTTGGCATTGAAATTCATTGGTTGTCCTTTGCGATCAGTCGCATGCTTCATTGCCTTGAAATGTGCGAAGCGAATTCCCCGAGACCTTTGACCCAGGTAATCATCTGCTGCTCATTACAAAGCAAGTCCTGAAGGGTGGTCCTTCTCAGGACGCCGTCCACTGCCGCCTGCACTGTGCGCCAGAGCACACGAAGGGAACAATCCACCGAGCGGATGCAGTCCTCCATTTGGCCGGTATGTGTTTCACAGAAGTCCCCCCCGAATAAACGACCGCCGAGTACCGCCATCACGTCGCCGAGGACGATCTGGCTGGCCGGGCGCGCCAGAGAATAGCCGCCGGTACCGCGCGCCGCCGTGACGAAGCCGCCCAGGCGCAGTATCCGCAGGAGTTTGCCGACGTAGGCCTCTGAGACGCCTTCCGCATTGCTGATCTCAGGGATGGTCAGTCTGCCGGCCGGTCCTTCCTGCCCGAGGCGGATCAGGCAGCGCAATCCGTATTCATCGTGGGACGTAAGTTTCATCGATGGGAGATCCTCGCTATCGGAATAATGTCTTCAATCCCCAGTTCGAGCTTGGCCGCTTCCGACATCATGTTCTTCGTCCATGGCGGGTCAAACACCAGATCCAGCTTGACTCCAATCACACCGGGGACACCCTTCACCTTCGATTCCACCTCGGGCGGTAGGGTGCCGGCCACGGGGCAGTTCGGCGCGGTGAGCGTCATCCGGATAGAAACAAAACGTGTCTCATCCACATTGACCTCATAGATGAGGCCAAGCTCATAGATATTCACCGGCATCTCGGGGTCATAAATCGTACGGAGAACCTGGATGACCTGTTGCCGAACCTCGCTGGATGTCATTCCCTCGTTGGATGTCATTCGGAAGATACCGCCTCTCCGGCACCCCGCAGCGCCGCGCGCAACGTATGCCAGGCCAGCGTCGCGCATTTCACACGCGACGGAAACTCCCGAACACCAGAAAACACCACCAGCTTTCCGAGGTCCGCCGGTAATGGTTGATCCAT
>JANYCV010000366.1 GCA_025360145.1 Acidobacteriaceae bacterium | reverse complement strand
CCGCACCTTCAAAC
Source organism: Acidobacteriaceae bacterium (assembly GCA_025360145.1). Classification (GTDB taxonomy): domain Bacteria; phylum Acidobacteriota; class Terriglobia; order Bryobacterales; family Bryobacteraceae; genus JANXXV01. The sequence goes on along the minus strand of JANYCV010000366.1, from coordinate 4,351 downwards.
AGTACGGCAAATCAGGCATTCCGGTATCGGATTGGTTCCCGAACATTGGCGAAACCATCGACGAGTTCGCGGTGGTCCGTTCCATGTTCTGCCACCAGACGAACCATTTCCCTGCCGTGCTGGAAGGCGCGACAGGAAAGCCTCTGCGCCAGTTTGAGCATCCTTGCCTGGGCAGTTGGGTCTCGTATGCACTGGGTACGGCGAACAAAAATCTACCCACGTTCGTCAATATCGGCAGACCGTCTTCGCCCGTACAGCTCACCGGCGGCTATCTGGGCGCCAGCTATTCAGCCACTCCCTTCCAACCCGGCGATAACCCAATTCCCAACCTGCTTCCGCCGAAGAGCTCGAACCGGAAAGAGCGCGACCGCGAGATGCAGACGCTTTTGGAACTCAACAAGCAGTTCCGCGATGACTACGCCATGGAAAGCGAAATCGCCGGTCGCACACGGGCATTCGAATTAGCAGCCAGCATGATGGTGAAGGCGCCCGCCATCGTGGACTTCTCCACCGAGCCACAGCATGTGCGCGATTTATACGGGATCGGCGCCAAAGAGACTGACGACTTCGGCCGCCAGTTGCTGTTGGCCCGGCGGTTGGTGGAGAACGGCGTCCGCTTCATCCAGATCTGTCATGCAGGCGGAGGCAACGGGGCGTGGGATGCACATGACGATATGAAGACCCACGCGCCGCTGTGCCAGGCCGTGGACAAACCCGTTTCCGGCTTGATCCGCGACTTGAAACAGCGCGGCCTGCTGGAAAGTACGCTGGTCGTTTTCACCAGCGAGTTCGGACGCACGCCGTGGTCGCAGAACACAACCGGACGCGATCATAACGGTAAAGGCTTCACGTCGCTTCTGGCCGGCGGAGGCGTGAAGGGCGGCATCGTGGAAGGCGCAACGGATGACGTGGGCTATCAGGCGGTTGACAAGCCGCACTACATCAGCGATCTGCAATCCACCATCCTGAAGCAGCTAGGGCTCGATTATAAGAAGATGGACTTCGTGTTGAACGGGCGGCCATTCCATCTGGTGGAAGAAGGCTTGGGACCGATCAACGCTATCTTGAGTTAGCGTCGGTGCTGTTCCCGCAGCACCGCTGGATCGTCCATCTTCACCGATGGCTTCGGGTCTAGCGGTTCTCTCGCTTTTGCCGGATCGAAAATATCCTTCGCCACCGGTTTCACTTCGTAACCCGCAAAATCCGGGGTCTCGGTGAACGCATCGCTCAAGTCCGCGGCCGCGGCGTCATAAAGATTCAGCGGTGGCATCTTCAATAAACGGAACACCGTCTTCAATAGTCCGGGGAAGCTGGAATTCTCGTGTAGCACGTAGCCCTTCTTCACATAGGGCCCGGCCATCATCAACACTGTCCGGTGCGAATCCACCTGATCCACGCCGCCCTGCGCGTCGTCTTCCGTCACGAAGACGGCCATCTGCTTCCACTCCGGGCGCTGCGAAAAGAACTCCATGATCCGCCCCAGCGCAATGTCGTTGTCCGCCACATACGACGCCGCCGTCGGGTAGCCATCGCCTGGACGTGGTTTCGCAATGTGATCGTTCGGCAAATGAATGAACAGAAATCGCGGCAGTGTTTTCATCGGGATCAACTCTGAAATCAACTGCGTAGCCCGGTACTGATCCGGAATGTTCATATTAAACTGCGCATAGTTCCGCGAAGTGTTCCGGTAAAGCGGATCGGGCATTGGCATATTGGTCAACACGCGCGTTCCAGTGGGTTTCAAGCCCTCCCCTTCGTCCACGCCCGCCAGTTCATAGCCTTCGCCGAAATTGCGAAACGAAATCTTGTTGCGTTCCAGATGATGCCACAGCGTTCCGCCTTCCAGTTGCTCTTCCGGATGCACTGACGAATTGCTACCGGCATAACTCAGCCGCCCCGGCGCGGTGGTCGGCATCCGGAAATCTTTCTGCCCTCCATACGCGGCCATCAACGAACTCTCGGTCCAGACGTTCGGATAGGAACCAACCAGCCAGTGGTGCCCGTCCACGCTGACTTCCGAATCGGCGTAGAAGTTGTCGCTGATTGCCCAACGCCGCGCCATCTCATGATGATTCGGAGTAACAGCGGGACCGAACCGCGCGCCATCGCCGAAAATATCGTCGTAAGTTCGATTCTCTTTTACGATCACGACCACATGGCGGATCTGGTCCGGCAGCGGCCTTGCACTCGGCGCCGGCTCGGCGAACCCGTTGTTGCGATACACCCGCGCGGTCGTCGCGGCAAGTTCCGCCGCCTTCGGCAACAGGAACATGGAAACCGCGCCCCGCCGCAGCTCTCCCTGGAAACTCTTCGTCAGCCCCGCATTCGGCCCGGTGCCGAACCCTTTGGCATTTGCGGCGTAGACGATATCGCGCTCGTTCAATACTCGCGTTGGAAACCAACCCGCCGGCACATGCCCCAAAACTTTCCCGCTCTGCACGTCGATAATTCCGATTGCATTAATCCCGGCCTCAGCCACCAGCAGCCATCCATTCTTCTCATGCCAACTGATGCCGATCGGCATCACGCCGCGATACCGCTCCAGGCCCGGAATGCGAATCGGAATCTCACGCTCCACTTTGAAAGATTGCGCATTTACAATCGAAATCGAATCGTTGTTCGCATTCGAGACGAAGATTTTCTCCGCCGTAGCCGTCACACCCGAAGGGCTGCTTCCGCCGTTGCTGCGTTTCCCAAAGGGCACGCCCGTGGGGACAAACTTCACTACCTTCGGCTTCTCCGCATCGCTCACATCGAGCACGCAAAGCGAATTGGACTGGGCAACGTTCGGATTCCCCAGCGCCGGAACATTCACCATGCCGCGCTCCGTCTTGCGTTTGACACCCTTGCGCGATTCCGCCGAAGGAAATCCAAACGCCGGGAAGGGGAGGCCCGTCTCGATTGGCCGCTTCGGATCGGCTCCCGGCACCGCCTGGTATTCAAACATTCCAATGTTCGTCACGTAAGCCCGCCGACCATCCGGCGAAAGAGCGATGGCAAAAGGCAAACGGCCGACGCGCACGGATGCGATCACTTTGTGCTTCCGCACGTCAATCGTGACGACGCGGAAATTCGCCTGATCGACGACGTACAACAGCCCGCGAGCACGATCCAGTGCCATGTCGCCCGAATAGCTATCTTTGAATCCACCGGTATTCAGATCGAAGCTGCGAACCCTCTTCCCCGAACGCGGGTCCACCAGCCGTACCCTTCCGGAATTGCCTTCCGCCGCATATAACTCATTCGCGCCATCGAAGGCCAGACCCATGAATACGCTGCGCCATTCATCGTCATCGTCATCCGGATCACCCTTCCGCTTCGCGATGAACTGCTGTCTCTGCCAGGCGCCTTCCACGCTGTGGAGTACGGTGAGCGAATAGCGGTTCGGCCCGCCGTCGGCCGAGGCCAGCGTCGAACCATCGGGACTCATCGCAAGACCGAAGGTTCCCGGTCCGGTATAGAAAAACTGGCCCGTGGACGTCAGCAACCGGCCCCCAGGCAGTACCGTCTCCGCAGTATTGGTACTGGCGGTTCGGGTGCCTGCGGGAACACGATAGTCCGCGGCGAAGCTCATGGCGGCAAGGGCCCACAGCAACATCAGTCTCATTGAGGTCTAGAATAGCGGAAGGCGTACTGTCACTTGGAACGTAGAACATTTCTCAGTATCGTTGGTGGAGCAGGATTCGTCGCGCAACCATTTCCGGGATTGCGGCTAACGGCATTTGCCGCCGAGCATCTGCCGCACACAGCGGTTCTCCACGGATACGCCGCGGCTGAGCCCGGCACTATATTCGAAATTCGCCGCTACGAAGGCTCGTTGCCGCCTGCAGAGCTTCTCGCCAGGCATGGCATTCGCGCGATTGTGGAGAACCAGACGACAATTCTGGTTCCGTTCACCGATCTCGCCATCCGCGACCAAGCCTGGAGCGCTCTCGCTTCCGATCCCGAGTGGCGGGCGCAGCGGCGAAATGTCACGCAAATCAGCCTTTATCGGCGGGCTTGATTTCTCAATTCCCGAAGCGGGTATCGAAGTTTCTTATCTCTGCGTGATATCATCTCCACAACGGGTTGCGGACTTCTTTCAACTAGTTCCATCCGCGCGGCGCGCCAAACAAGACGGATATATGCTGATTCGTACTGAGCAGATGACAGTCTTCGAGCAAGACGCCGGGCGGCGGTTCGAAGAAGAGATGATGGTTCACAGTAAAATGTTTTCGCCCAGGCTGTGTGAGGTGATCGGTGATGAACAACTCCGTGTGGCACTCCGTTCCGCGATGCGCCGAGCCGATGACTATGGTTTTACCAATCGGGGTCCCATTCGCCTCTTTATCGAGATGATGTTTTTACGTGG
>JANYCV010000352.1 GCA_025360145.1 Acidobacteriaceae bacterium | reverse complement strand
GAACTTCTCCGCACAGTAGGCACCGGCTTCGGCACCGTGGGCCTCACGCACCTTCTCTCCCAACCCGCCGGTGCGGCCCCGCATTTTGCGCCCAAGGCAAAACACGTCATCTTTCTGTTCCTCAACGGCGGCCCATCGCAGGTAGACACCTTCGACCCTAAGCCGATGCTCACCAAGTACCACGGCAAACCCGCACCCAGCGGCAACCTGAAAACCGAACGCAAAACCGGCAACCTGCTCAAGTCCCCATTCGAGTTCAAGCGGTACGGCCAAAGCGGTATCGAAGTCAGTGAAATCTTTCCGAAACTAGGCGGCTGCATAGACGACGTCTGCGTCATCCGCTCCATGCATACCGACCGTCCCAATCACGAACCGTCGCTGTTCATGCTCAACACCGGCACGCCGCTCTCCGGCCGCCCGTCTCTCGGCAGTTGGCTAACCTACGGACTAGGCACCGAAAATCAAAATCTCCCCGGCTACTTCGTTCTCTGCCCCGGCTTCCCGGTCATCGGGCCGCAACTCTGGAGCTCCGCCTTCCTTCCCGCCGTTAACCAGGGGACGCACCTCGCCAACCACAGCAAATCGGAACCGGACAGCCTCATCCCCTACATCAAAAACGAAAAGTATACCCGCGACGATCAGCGCCGCCAGCTCGATCTGCTAGGCAAACTCAACGCCACCTCCGTCGCTGACCCGCAATTGGAATCCAGCATCCAGTCCATGGAAACCGCCTTCCGCATGCAGACCGAAGCCCCGGACATCCTCGACATCCGCAAAGAGAAGCCCGAAGTCCGCGCCCGCTATGGCGAAGGCGACTTTGCGTCCGGTTGCCTGATGGCCGCGCGTCTCGTCGAGAAAGGCGTCCGCATGGTGCAAATCTATTTTGGCAACGGCCAGCCCTGGGACAATCACGACGACATCATGATCCACCAGAAGCTGGCGAACCAAGCAGATCAGCCAATTGCAGCGCTCCTGCAAGACCTGAAATCCCGCGGCCTTCTAAAGGAAACACTGGTCATCATCGGCGGCGAATTCGGCCGCACGCCAGTCGTAGAAGTAAGCGGGCTGGTAAACGTGCAGAACGGCCGCGACCACAACAACCACGGCTTCAGCATGCTGCTAGCCGGCGCAGGAATCAAAGGCGGCATGACCTACGGCGCCACCGACGACTTCGGCTTCAAAGCCATAGACAAGCCAGTGCACCCGCACGATTTGCAAGCCACCATCCTGCACCTGTTCGGCCTCGACCACACCAAGCTAACCTACCGCTACAGTGGCCGCGACTTCCGCCTCACCGACGTAGAAGGCGAAGTGATCAAAGACATCCTGACCTAGAAGTCTGCCGGAGATAGATCCCGTCGAGCTAAGAATCAGACACTCCGCGGATAAGTGCTGGACTCCACACCGGTAATGATCGATCCCCGATATCTGCTCGATTCACCCGCTCCGCAAAACTCTCGATATCCCGCGGTGGGGCGGTTCCCCTGAACCGAGCCGGACGCCCTCGTCCGGCTCTAAATTGAATCACTTCACGCCCAACAACGATACCCCCTGCTCATTCGGCTTCCGCGCCAGAGCCTGCCCGCTGTACTTCACAATCGTCACTTCGCCCAAATACAAAATCCGGCAGCCTTTTTCCAGATGCCCGCCGAACGCCCCTTTCCCCGCAGCCGACAGCGTCATGTGGATATGCGGCTCGCCATTCGCAATGATCCCGCCGGCATTTAATATCTCAAACGGCCCCTTCACGGTCTTGAAAACATCCTTCGGCTTCACCGCCGTCGAAGCCACGTAGTGATAAGTGCACTCCTGCACCGAACCCGCCGTTACCATCACATGGCCGTCCTGAATCTGCTTCTCGCGGATCACGTCCATAATAGATTCCAACAGCAGCGCATCGCGCTCAAGCACCACCCGGTAAACCTCCTGCACTTGCGCCGCTCCAAACACCCGCGGTGCCGGCTCCGCTAGCAGCGGCAGCAAAAACATGAAAAACACCAGACAGCCAATTTTCATCATGCAAACAGCCTATCCGGTTTTCAGCTATACTCTCAACCATTCCCCCTGGAAGGAGGCACAATGGAAACTCTAGAAACTGCTGCCCTCGAATCCGCGCCGGTCACCCACGCCGAGCGCATCACCGCCATAGACACCCTCCGCGGATTTGCCCTGCTCGGAATCCTGCTCATGAACATCATCGGGTTTTCGATGTATCTGTCGGCCTACGACAACCCCACCGTCACCGGCGGAGCCACCGGTGCAAACCTCGCCGTCTGGGCCGTTTTACACGTCCTCGCGGAAGGCAAGATGCGCTGTCTCTTCTCGTTGGTCTTCGGCGCCGGCGTCATCCTGCTAACCTCCCGCCTTGAGAGGACCGGAGAGGCGGCGGACATTTACTACCGGCGCACCATCTGGCTGGGCCTGTTCGGCATCGCGCACGCCTATCTTCTCTGGCTCGGCGACATTCTCTTTCCTTACGCACTCTGCGGTCTGCTGCTCTACCCGTTCCGGAAGATGGCGCCGAAATGGCTGTTGACGCTCGGCACCATTCTTCTGCTCATGACCGCCGCATCCTTCATGCAGGATGCTTTCAGCCAGAAGGAGACGATTGAGAAGGCACGTGCGGCGCAAGCTGCGGCGGCCAGCGGGCAAAAGCTCACGGAGGAACAGCAGGATCAAAAAACGGAATATGAACGGCAGGAAAAGCGGCGTCTCCCGGACGCCGCCGCGCTTCAGAAAGAAGCGGCGAAGTGGCGCGGAAGCGTGCTCGACGTCATCAAAGTTCGCGGCAGCATCGTCGGAACATTCCATTCCAGCACGTACTACTCATTCCACAACTGGGATATCTGGAGCATGATGCTCATCGGCATGGGCCTGATGAAACTCGGCGTGCTGGCCGGCGGCTCCTCCCTCCGCACGTATGCCTGGCTGGCCATCGCCGGCTACGCCATCGGCCTGCCCGTGAACATCTACACTGCCTTTATCATCATCCGCAGCAACTTTGATCCAGTACTGCAAACGTTCAGCGCCGTCACCTATGACGTTGGCCGTCTCTCCATTGCGCTCGGCCACCTGGGCATCATCATGCTGCTCTGCAAAACGAAAACGATGCAGTGGCTAACCAACAGTCTCGGTGCGGTCGGCCAGATGGCGTTCAGCAATTACATCATGCATTCCATCGTCTGCGCATTCATCTTCACCGGCTACGGCTTCGCCATGTACGGACGTTTGCAGCGCTACCAGGTCTACTACGTCGTCGCGGCGATCTGGAGTTTTCAAATGATCGTCAGCCCTATCTGGCTGCGGCATTTTCGCTTCGGCCCGCTCGAGTGGGGATGGCGCTCGCTGACCTATTGGAAAAAGCAGCCCATGCGCCTGCCCAAGCCCGCCGATCCTGCAAATGAAATGGCCGGCGCAGCCTCCGCGTAAACGCATCCGCTCCGCACGCACCCACGCGACAAGCTGCTTCCGGCAGCCCCGGGTAAGAGGAAGGATGAATTATCGAGCTACCCTATTTGCGGCGATCCAACCGGCCAAAGCCGCTTCATCAACGCCGCCGCTCGCAACTCCAGGCATCGTGCCGATCGCGTCGGCCTGATCCGCAACCAGCCGGTGTCCATTGATCATCAAAAACAAACCGATGGACAGGAAACCAGCGCGCTTGTTGCCGTCTATGCAAGCATGGTTTTGGGCAATGCCAATCCCGTAGGAAGCCGCCAAGTCAGCAAGCGTGCTTTCGCTTTTGAAGGCATAGGCGTTCTGCGGACGAGCGAGCACGGAGTCGAGTAAACCTTCCTCTCGCAGCCCGCGCGCCCCGCCAAATTCAGCCAAACTCGCTTCGTGCAGCTGGGGACGGAGCACGCCCCGATGAATCTCGATTTACGATCTGCGGCCGCTTATGACGAAATCCGGATGGACGTATACCGGTATCCGCTGACCAGGCCGCTTGGTGAGTCAAGCATATTCGTGACCTTCGTTACCAGCCGGATGCCGGGGAAACTCGTGTAGAAATCGACATTCGGCTGCGGCGCGGCCGCAGTCGCGGACACCTGATGAATTCCCAGGATCTTCGCTTCCACGCTCAGCTTCGATGCTACGCCGGCGAAATAGATTCACCGCAGTCGGGGCAGTAGCGGAAGAAGGAGCGAACGGTGCGGCGGCATTGGACACAGCGCCTCGGGGCCTGGCTAAGACGGCGGAGCAACAAACCGAGTAATACACACACGGCCGACGCCCACAGGTACCGCAGCGATGTCCGGAAGTACAGCGTGTTGTATCCCGCCCCGAATTCGAAGACCTCCGGACTTGCAGGATCGTAATGGATCGGATACTGTGAGCCGAGATTGTAAGCGAGAACCCGCGGAGCAATCCAACCGAAATCGGTGGAGCCAAAATACGACATCGAGGAAGATTCCCGCTCTTTCCCGTCCACCGGATACCGGAAGGCCGCTTTCATCTGGAAATACAGGGAGCCGTCCGCATCGTGATTGCGCGGCACGTCCCGCCGCAAGAGCGTCCCTGTCACGGACGTCCATCGGCTGAGCACCGTCCACTGATGCCGGGCCTGCCAGAATGCCGTAATGGTCAGCAACAGGGCCGCAAACAGGAATACCCAGCTCCACGGACGCTTCGTCATAGCCGCATCAACTTCTTTTGCCTTGGCAGCTTGTAGTCGCAGGCATAGCAGAATTTGTCCCACAGCTCCACGCTGGCCGCACAGCCAGGGCACAAGCAGGTCCCCAGTTTCGTTAGCGACCAAAGGGAATAACCGCCCAGCAGTAAACCCGCGGATGTGAGAATTCCCGGAAACAGGACGAACCGCGGGCTGGCGCTCAGGTCTTGCAACATATCGTCCGGATTGGCGGGGTTGAAGAAAACCCGCATCGCTGTTCCGGGCGGGAACAGGCTCAATTCCGAGCGTGCGCTCTCTTCCGTAAGATGGACGGCGGGAAGAGAATACGGAACGCGGTGATACATGTCGTTGACGGTGTAGCGGACGGTAATCTCTCCGCGAAACCGGTCTGCGCCGTTCTTGGTAAACTTTGTGGCGTCGATGGCAATCACCGTGGAAACCACTGGTTGCCACTTCCGCAATTCGTGATAATTCCAGATCATCGACAAGACGCCGCTGAGCAGAAACAAAACTGAAAACCCTACTAGCAGAAAGGCAGATCGTCTCATTCGAAGCTGAAGATGATAGATTACCATTGTCGAAGCCGGAAGCATATTATTGGGCGGGTTCGATCGGCGTTATAATGAGGGCTAGAGAGGGTACATGAAGACGTACACGAAATTTGCGCTCCTTGTTGTCGCGATCATCGCCACCCTCGGGTGGTTGGCTGCGAGCGGCATCAACGAAACTAAGACGTATTACAAAGAAATTAAGGAAGTGCGGGCCATGGGTCAGAAGGCCCAGGACGGACGCCTGCGCGTCGGCGGCGATGTCGTGCCCGGCTCCATTGTGCGGGAAGGGAAAGAAGTTCGATTCACCATCCATCAGGAAGACCTGAAGCTGAACGTGATCTACGCCGGCATCGATCCATTGCCCGATACGTTCAAGGACGGATCACAGGCGCTGGTTGATGGAAAGCTGCGGCAGGATGGTATATTCCAGGCGAGCAAGATCCAAGCCAAGTGCGCTTCCAAGTACGAAGCAAAGCCGATGCAAAAGCCGGCCATTCAACAAAAGCAAGCATCACTGTAAGGGGAATCTATGGAAAATCTGGGAGCGTTGGCGTTAATTCTCGCATTCTGCCTGTCCATCTACGCAATTGCGGGGTCGATCATTGGGAAATGGAAAAACAAGCCGTTTCTCGTGCTGAGCGCCGAACGCGCCGTCTATTCCATTTGGTTCCTTGTCGCCACGGCCGTGGGGATTCTGATCCACGCCCTGGTGACGGGTGATTTCCGGTTGTCTTACGTAGCGCAGAATACCAATCACGCCATGCCCTGGTATTACAAGGTAGCGGCGTGGTGGGGCGGGCAGGCCGGGTCGCTGATGCTGTGGGCGTTTGTTCTCTCTACCTATTCCGCCGTGGTGGTCTATCAGAACCGGCGAAAGTTCCGGGAAATGATGCCCTACGTGGTTACCGTGCTAATGGTCGTGCAGGCGTTCTTCTTAATGCTGATCGCGTTCGTGATCAGCCCGTTTAACGTCCTTATGCAGGGCAAGGGCATTGTGGATGTGGGCGACGGCCGCGGGCTGAATCCGCTGCTGCAGTACTGGACGATGATTATTCACCCGCCTATTCTCTACATGGGATATGTCGGATTCGTAGTCCCGTTTGCGTTCGCAATGGCATCGTTGATAACCAAGCAGCCCGGTGACGATTGGATCTTCACCACGCGGCGCTGGGCCATTGTCACCTGGTTTTTTCAGACCACCGGCGTTCTGCTGGGCGCAGGTTGGGCGTATGCCGTGCTCGGCTGGGGCGGTTACTGGGGTTGGGATGCGGTGGAAAATGCGTCGCTGCTTCCCTGGCTTACCTCCACTTCGTTCCTGCACTCCGTGCTGATGCAGGAAAAGAAGGGAATGATGAAGGTGTGGAACATGGTGCTGGTTTCGGCCACGTTCTTCCTCTGTATCTTCGGCACCACGCTCACCCGTACCGGACTTGTAAGTTCGGTTCACGCCTTCGCGCAGTCGCCCATTGGCGTCTATTTCTTTACGTTCCTGGCGGTCGGTATCGCGGCTACGGTCTACCTGATTCTGGACCGTCTGGACTACCTGAAGAGTGAATCGCACATGGAGAGCGTGATCTCCCGCGAGTCCAGCTTCCTGTTCAATAATCTGATTCTGCTGGCCAGTTGCTTCTCTATCCTGTGGGGCACGCTCTTCCCTGTGATTTCCGAAGCCGTCACGGGAGAGAAAATCAGCGTCGATGGCCCGTTCTTCAATCGTGTGAACATTCCCATCGGACTGTTCCTGTTGTTCCTCACCGGCGTGGGCCCGCTGATTGCTTGGCGGCGCAGTTCCATTGAGAGTTTAAAGAAGGCGTTCTTCTGGCCGGTGGCTGTTTCGCTGGCGCTGGTTGCCGGGCTGATGATTTCCGGAATGCGCCATCCGTATGCGCTAATGTCGTTCGGCCTCTGCCTGTTTGTTACCGCGACCGTGTTTGGGGAGTTCTTCAAGGGCGCCAAGGCCATCCGCGCCAAGAACGGAATGAATTTTATCGCGGCCACGGTGGAATTAACGCATCGCAATACCCGCCGCTACGGCGGATATCTGGTGCACATGGGCGTTGTGGCGATGTTTATCGGGTTCACCGGAGCGGCGTTCAACCTGGATAGCACCGTGGAAGCAGCCAAGGGCGACAGCTTCAAGCTAGGCCGCTACGAGTTGAAGGTGCGCGATATTTCGGATAGCGAAAATGCGGATTATGTATCGAGGAAAGCCGCTATTGATATTTTCGTGGGCGAAAAACAGATCGATACGCTCTACCCGGAACGGCGGTTTTACAAAGCCAGCCAGCAGGGCACTTCCGAGGTGGCTATCCGCCGCCAGTTGAACGAAGATCTCTATCTGAACTTCGCCGGCGCCAACGATCCGAAGAAAGCAGTGGTTCAGGCATACGTGTTCCCGCTGGTCTCCTGGATCTGGATTGGCTTCTGGATTCTGTTTGCCGGAACCATTGTCTGCCTCACCCCAAGCAAGATCCGTATGCAGTACGCCCGCACCGAAGTGGTAGGAATTGCCAGGAACTATGCGGAAATTCAGAAATAGCTTACTGTTATTGGTTCTCGCCGCGGTCTGTTTGCCCCAGACTGCCACGCAACTCGTCACGCCGGAGATCCGGCGCGTTGGCGATAAACTGGCGTGCAAGTGCGGCGTCTGTAACAACACCGTTGCCACCTGCCAGATGCTGGAATGCCACTACTCGTTGCCCGCGCGCCAGAAGATCGCGACGTTGCAGCAGCAAGGTCGGTCGGACGACACAATCCTCGCCAGTTTCGTGAAAGAGAGCGGAATTTCCGCTCTTTCTTCCCCTCCAGCCGAAGGATTCAATATACTGGGGTACTTGATGCCGATAATCGGAATCGTTGCAGGACTCGGCGCGATTCTTCTCTTCCTGAAAAAATCGAAGCAGTATAGGATTCCTGCTACGGTGCCGCCGCTCGATAACGAGATGCTCGCCCGGTATAAAGAGCGGATTGATAAGGACATGGCGAAGCTCGAATAATGTTCTTCGCAGCAGCGGTCCTCGTCACGTTAGTCATCCTCGGCTTCACGTTATTCATCCGGTCGAAGGATTTGCCCGAACCTGTGCCCGTCTCCCCCTACCATCATCTGGAGGTGAGGAAGGCGTCCGTGTATGAAAATTTGCGCGATCTTCAGTTTGAATATCGCGTCGGCAAGCTTTCCGACGAAGATTACCAGCGAACGAAGCTGGATTTGCAGGCTGGATTGGCAATTGTTCTGGCCGAGATCGATAAGTTGAAACAGTTGGAAGGCGCGCCGGCCCCCGGCGGGAAAAGCAAGGCAGTGGCAAAGAAATCCGACACGAAATCCGACACGAAATCCGACACAGCCAGGGTCTGCCCGCACTGCTCCGCGAAGTTTGAAAAGCCGCTGAAGTTTTGCGGGGAATGCGGGAAGCCGATGGTGACGGAGGCCGGATGAAGACGCTGCTAGCTGCATTGATATCGGTAGCCGTGATGTCTGCGGCCATTGACGGAACGGTCACCAACAAGACCACGGGCAAGGCGCAGCCGGGTGCCACGGTGACGCTTATCAAGCTTGGCGGCGGTATGGAGACAGTTGCGTCTGTCAAATCTGATGCGCTGGGCAAGTTCGCCATTCCGCAGGAGCTGCAGGCTGGTACGCCGTACCTGGTGCAGACGATCTATCAGGGTGTGACGTACAACAAAGCCATTCCTCCGGGATCTCCCGCCACTGGAATGGCCGTCGATGTCTTCGATTCTTCTCCGAAGGGCGGCGATGCGAAAGTAATCCAGCACATGGTGTTGTTTGAGCCGAGCGGCACCGATGTCACTGTCAACGAGACGATCATCTATAGCAACACAGGTAAAACCACGTTCGACGATCCAGCGAACGGCACGTTCCGTTTCTACCTGCCTCCAGAGACGAAGGGTTTGGTGAAGGTGCAGGTGTCCGGACCGCAAGGCATGCCGATTGTCCGCGATGCGGTGAAGACCAAAGAGCCGGACGTGTATACGGTGAAGTATCCGGTGAAGCCGGGTGAGACGCGGTTCGATCTCGCCTACGGAATGCCGGCGTCCAGCCCGGGCACTTTTGAGTTGAAGTTCAAGCACGAAGGGGACGCGGTGCGCATCGTTGTGCCGAAGGGCGTCACCTTGACCGGCGATAACTTGAAGGACCTCGGCCCGGAACCGCGCACGCAAGCTACGATTTATCAGGTGGTAGGGAAGGACGTGAAGTTTCAGTACACCGGCACCGGATCGCTCCGCGCCGCTGCGGAAACTGCGAAGGAATCGGAGGATACCGGACCGGCGATTGAGGATTTGAAGCCTCGCATCTATGGGCGGTTATACCCGCTGGTCGGGTTGGCTGCGTTGATTTTGATACTTGGGCTGATTACGTTGTATCGAAGCGAACCGGACGCAAAGAAGCGGGCATGAGCGCCATCGCCGTAGACGGAGTGTGGAAGTACTACGGCGACTACCCGGCAATCCGCAACATCTCTTTCACCGTGGCGCCCGGCGCGTGCATGGCGCTACTGGGGCGCAACGGAGCAGGGAAGACCACGATGCTGCGCATACTGGCCGGGCTATCCATTGCGGCCAAGGGCACAGTCTCCATCCTGGGGCACGATGTTCGCCAGCAGCAGGCTCGCCAGAAGATTGGCGTGCTGGGCCACGGCATCGGTATTTACGAAGAGCTTTCCGCCATTGAAAATCTGAAGCTGTTCGCCCGGATCTATGAAGTGCCGAATGCGCAGCGCACGGCCGAAAAGTGGCTGGAGAAGACCGGGCTGGCAAACGTAGCCACCGGCATGGTGCGCGAGTTTTCACGCGGGATGCGGCAACGTCTGGCAGTGGCAAGGGCGTTCCTGCACGATCCGCAAGTGCTGTTGCTGGACGAGCCGTTCACCGCGCTTGATGATCGGGCGATAGCGGTGCTGCAAACGCTGTTGCGCGAAGCGTTGCAGGACGGGAAGACGGTGATGATGTCCACGCACCAACTGCGCGAGGCGCTGGAACTGGCCACTCACGTAGGCCTCGTGAATCGCGGGAAGCTGGCGTTTACCGGGGAACGCACGGCGGAGATGCTCAGCGATCCGGGCTGGTTGTACCGGAATTACGGCGAAGCTTAGCTTTGTCGTATAGTGTGAAAGCTCATGCCCAAAGTGTCAGCCCTGCGCACTTGGTCAATAGTGCCCTGCTGACCGTGATTCCACAGCTACGCCCTCTCTGTGGTACCTGCATGTACGGTTTGCCGACTTACCGACAAAATGATTGTCGCTAGACTTAGCGGGCAGTTCAATGCCGGTGGCGGACAGTCTAGCCATTCAGCATGAACAAGCACGGGCAACCCCGACTCGCTGGGCTACAGGGCTTTGAGTGCTGCTACATAATCTTCATTGGGTCCGCTTTCGATGCGCTCCTTAAAACCAAGCTGGGCCATTTCATCATCAAGGTGCGAGCTGTTGCCGCCAATATCGCGGTGGTGCAGGGAGGACGGTTGTCGGCAAAATGTTCGGTGTAGATAATGTTGCTAGCATACAAACATGTGCGGCACATGTCCTAGCACCGTGCAACTTCGCCAACTATTCACCCGCTAGCCAATCAGCGGCTCGCCGTCCCGATGCACCGGGCTCGATGCACTCGCTTCTTTCTTCTTGTACCACTCCACCTTCGATCCAATTTCGCCCTTCTTCGTCCGCTCCAGCAGCGTCGAGATCTCCTGCTTCGACATCGGCGTAAAAGTCTTGCAAGCCATCACATTCTCTTCGAGCTGCTGCACGGACTCC
>JANYCV010000622.1 GCA_025360145.1 Acidobacteriaceae bacterium | reverse complement strand
TATTTTGATACGGACCGCGGACCCGGGGCCATCGCCGACTTAGCCAATCGGAATTCCCTCGGCGAAGCACGGGTAATTGGACTCCGCGCCCGCTACGATGCCAATTTGCAGGAGGGACGCGTCTATTTCAGCCAGCCTTTTCTTCGAGCCATTCCCATACGGACTATTTCATCTGTCTATATTCGACGCGAAGTGCATGAGGACTTCAATACCGACCGGCTTGGGCTTTCGCTTGAACAACAGGCTCGCTTCAAAAAACTCTACACCCTGAATTATGGGTACAGGATGGAACGCACCCATACGTACGAGCGAGTTCCGGATCCGCTATTCGACGTGTCGCTCCGTGTGGCTCCACTTACGGCAACATTTTCGCGCGAAACCAGAGACGACGTTTTCGATGCCACCCGCGGCATGTTTCTGTCTAATGCCCTGGAATATGCTCCGGCATATCTTGGGTCAGAGTTAAAGTACATCAAGTATTTCGCCCAGTTTTCGAAGTACTTCGCATTCGATCAACCGCGCCCAATTCCCTTTCAAAAGGGCGTGCGGAAGTCGCGGCTGGTCTTCGCCACCGAAGCCCGCGTGGGGCTGGCACGTGGGCTTGGCGGGCAGGATTTGATTCCCGGGCGCTCTGAGTCTGGACAGATTGGGTTGGGAGAAAGATTCTTTGCCGGCGGCGGCACCACGATCCGGGGCTTTGAGCAGGACGGTGTTGGCCCCCGCCTGCTAAGTGGCGGAGCGGCCGGCGGAAACGCTCTATTTATTGTGAATAATGAAATACGATTCCCGCTGTTCAGCATTGTTGACGCCGTAGGATTTCTCGACATTGGGAACGTCTACGCGAAAGTGAGCGATTTCAGGTTGACCGATGTTCGCAAGGCTGGTGGTCTGGGCCTGCGCATCCGCACCCCCTATTTCCTGATCCGTTTCGATTATGGCTTCAAGCTTGACCGCCGGCCGGGTGAGACGCTTGCCAGACCGTTCTTTAGCATCGGTCAGGCGTTTTAGCCGGACGGGTCTTTAGCTTACCCGCTATAACGATGCTTTTTGGCCGCACGCGCGGAATTGATATCGCAGTCAGATGTCCGCCCGCTCGCGCAACTGCCCGCGGCGGGCTTCAACCAACTTCAGATCCCTGCCGTCTGCCAACCTGCATTTTGGACTTCTACCCTTAAACCGTGATATATTCAACGTTCCACGGGAGGGCATTTGCGTTTTAATTCTCAGCTTGCACTGGTGCTGACGGCCGCCATGTTGTTGCCGTCGTCGATATTCCCCCAACAGAATGCCCTTAAGCCAGCCTTGCCCCCGGTACCGCCAACAACCGATGGCCTGAAGATCGTCATTATCAAGGGCGCGAACAGTACCAACTCCATCCTGCGGAAATTTGCCGAGCAGCCTATCGTCGAAATCCGCGACGCGGACGATAAGCCGGTAGCTGGCGCCGAAGTAATCTTCCAGACGCCATGGTCCGGACCCGGCGCGGCATTTGACGACTGGCTGAGAGCCTTGGTTGTACAAACCGGGCCGGACGGCAGAGCGGCCACGCGCGGCTTGGCCCCGAACAACGAAGAAGGACCATTCAACATCAAGGTGATGGCCAACTACCAGGGCAAATCGGCCGTAGCTGTCATCCCACAGACCAATGTTCTTGGAAAACGCAGCCAGAATGTCACTTCGAATAGCCACAAGAATCTGTGGATCGCTCTCGCGGTCCTGGGTGCCGGAGCGATTGCCGCAGGCGGTGTTGCGGCCAGCCGCGGAGGTGGAAGTCCCGCGGCCATTGCGAATCCGGTTACGATTACGTCTGGCGGAATCACCGTCGGCGGCCCCAGATAGGCGGCAGTTCATCCCTACAATCAGGTGCAATCGATGATAAAACGAAACGTTCTGATCCCAAGTCTTCTAACACTGACGATGTGCGCGCACGGAGCGGACCTCAGTGGGCCGGTTTCCGGCGCAGTCTTCCATAGTGGCTCCCGCGCAATCCGGCTGATCCTGGGAGTGCCCGGATCGGCATACCTGGGATCTGCCATAGCCTCGGGCCTCGATGCCGCGGCGGTCTCCCCCAATCACAAACTGGCGATCGCCATCCGGGATGGTCAAGGATTGGCTTTCACGGGCGTGGACGAGCCTTCTCCAGTGGAAGCCGTAGTGGACGCGATCCCCGGGGCCGACAAGCTTTTCTGGAGCAGCGATTCCACCGTCGCGGGCCTTTACAGTTCCAAGTCGGGTGCGGTCCAGACCTGGCGAAACGGTGGGCTGCGGAAACTGGGGTCGATATCCGGTAACGTGCTGGCGCTGGCAGTCGACGGCGCTGGGCGCGTGTATGCTGGAGTCGAAGGAGATGGCGTCTATGTCCTGATTGAGGGGGCACAGGCGAGACTGCTTTCCCGGGCACAGCGCCCCAGCGCCATTGTCGTCGCTAAGAACGATCTGTTCTTTACCGAGCGCTCCCGTGGCGAAATTCTGCGTATCCAGAACTATTCCGAGGCGGCCGGTGCCGTCGTGTTTGCCTCCGGCATCGCCGATCCGTCCGGTCTCGCGCTCTCTCAGGATGAGTCCATAGTGTTGGTGGCAAGCGCCGAAAACAAGACAGTCACCGCCTATCGGCTGGAGTCAGGCGCCACTGCGTTTGAGCTGCTCCTTGATTTCGAACCTTCTGGCCTGAGCAGGATTTCCGAGTCCATTTTTCGATTAAACGAAGGCTCCGAGGGAACTCCGCTGCAGATACTAAGCAATACAAATACCCCAGGCGTTTATTTCGTGCCAGCCGGCACGACGGGCAATTAAGAGGAACCGCTACCCATGCGATCGCTTTCGTTAGCAGTACTCACATCAGTTTGGATGGCCGCTTTCGCGCCATTCGCAGCCGCCCAACCCGCCAGTCCTTTCGCGCTCCGGCTGCAGCAAGGGCAGACGGTGGCCGCGCTTGCGGACGGTGGGACCATCAGTATGCCCGCCGACGCCATCGGGGTTGCCGCCACCGCGACGATCACCATCACCTATCGCGGTAGCACCACCGCGACCATTACGAGTTCGAGCTTCACCGGCGCACTGGACTTTACTTTCTCCGGGTTGCCCGATTTGCCCGTCGTCCTTGTAACTAACCAGAGCTTTACGCTGGGAGTCAGCTATCTCCCTTCGGGCAGCAACCGGCTCAATGGCCGGCTGGAACTCGGCTACACCGAGGGCCGAAACTCACCAATACTTGCTATCAACGTTACCGGGACAGCACCCGACTTGGGACTGAGTTATATACCGCAGGGCGGCAATGCGGCTCCCCTGCCCGCTGGCGGAATCGTGAACTTTCCAGTCACTCCGGTCGGCGCCACCAGCAATGCGGTAATCATCGTAACAAACCGCGGCACTGCACCCGGTCTAATCAGGTCAGCGAAGGTGACCGGCGCACTGTTCCAGGCCATCGGAGTTCCGTTGACGGACACTTTAATCGATGTCGGCCGGGAACTTCGGTTTAGTATCGCCTTTACACCGACGCAGCTTGACGCCGCTACCGGCACCGGCTCCGTGGAGTTTATAAACCGGAGGGTCGATTTCGCCCTTCAAGGCTCCGGTTCGGGACCGGTTTACGCTTATGAGCTGGTGACGGACCGCGTCACGCCGATCCAACCGAATCAGTTGCTTACGATTCCAGATGCACAGGTGGGTGACAAAAGCACGATCACGGTCCGGGTGCGGAACGACGGGAACGTCGATGGAAAAATTACTGCCATCGCTGTGCAAGGTACATCTCTGGCAGTGACTGACGCTCCGTTTCTGCCGCTGACATTGCAACCCGGTCAATCCGCAACCACTACCGTAACGTTCACCCCCACACAGGCCGTCCGGGTTAGCGGGCGGCTTCG
>JANYCV010000318.1 GCA_025360145.1 Acidobacteriaceae bacterium | reverse complement strand
TATTGATGGCCGTAGCGCCATCCTCGCCCTTTTTCGCCTCGGCTTTCGTTTGGATTACCGCCGCCTGTGCTTGCTGCAGAGCGGCGCGCTCTTCTGCGTCCAGTGGCATCGCTTAGACTACCTGGACTTGTGGAGCGCCACCCAAATCTGGCCGCTGGAAAGCTCGGTGGCATCCTGCCAGCCCTGTCTGGACACTTTGGTGGTTAGCGCATCCACGCGGGAATTTGGCTCCATTGATTTGTCCGCCAGCACGGCGGCTATTTCCGGCTGCTGGTCGAAGCCCGGGTTGATCGCAAACATCAATGCGACGAACGCCGCGATGGACCACTCCGCGTCCAAATCGTGCGTTCGTGCACGCGCGATGCCAATCTCCGCCCGACGCTTTAGTTCCGGCTCCGCCAGTTCATCTACCGCTGGCAGATTTCGAGTTCGCAAATGGGCGCATACTTGCAATAAATACTTTTCCTCAAAACTAGGCCCAAAAGCGGCCATTTGGGCAGGCCTTATAATCATGTTCTCTTCTCAGGCAAGTCTATCAGACAGAAATGGCTTCGCGGCTTCGCGGTCAGCTCCACAAGTGCAGCAGTCCGAAAAGCGCAATCCAAAGTACGCCCATGAAGTGCCAGTACAGCGCGACGGCGGACGTTACCACACGTTCGTGACGGACGCCGTGTTCCGTTGCCCCCGCCAGCCGCCGTGAACGCCAACTCAGATAGAACAACGACAAAATTCCCAGCAGCACGTGAACTCCATGGGCGCCGGTGAAAACGTAGAACATCGACCCGTGGAGATTGGCTGCAACGTAGATCCCTTGGCGTTTCAAATCCAGCCATGAGAGCAACTGCGATGCAATGAAAGCCAGACCCAGAAACGTGGTGATTCCCAGTAAGCGAATGTACCGCTGCGCAAAGCCGCGGCGCAATGCCCGCCTTCCCGCCTCAAGCGATGCGCTGCTTGCCGCCAGCAACGCGGTACTTACCCACAGCATCACCGGGATGCGCACATGCTGCCAGATGCTTTGCGTTTGCAGTTGAATGCCGTACGCCACCACCAACGCAATGAAGAGCGAGGCGATGGAGAACAGCGCCACAATCATCCCAACCTGGTAGATGCCGGGCGAATAGCGGAAGTCGCCGCCACCCTGATCGCCGTCCCCGCCCCCGCCGAAGCCTGGTCCATCGCGGCCGGGTCCGCGGCCGCCTGTGCCACCGTGGGCCGGCCTCGGAGTGTCGAGTTGTGCTTTGCTGAGGCCTGACGGCATAGACCCATTCTCCCACTCATCGGAATGGCTTATGATGAGAGTCTTTGGAGGTGTTAGCGATGGGTATTTCACGACGAAGGTTTCTTGAGACGGCGGCGCTGAGCGGGATTGCGGCGCAACCACTGCTTGCGGCCGAGGTGGACAGCAAGTCCGGAATGCCGACGCGCATCCTGGGCAAGACCGGCGCGAGGGTTTCCATCCTCGCATTCGGTTGCGGCAGCCGCTTCCTTTCCTACAAAGACGACGACAAAGCCGTGGAGGCCCTGAACAAGGCGCTGGATATGGGCATCACCTACGTGGATACCGCGTACGGCTATGGCAACGGCAAGAGCGAGACTCGTGTGGGCAAAGTGATGGCCACTCGCCGCAAGGGGCTTTTTCTCGCGACTAAGATCAACGCCCGCAATGGCGACGAGGCGCAGCGTATTCTCGAAGGCAGCATGAAGCGCCTCCAGACCGATCACGTGGATCTGATCCACATCCACAGCCTGACCGACGAAGCCGATCTGGCCGCCGCCGAAGCGAAGGACGGCGTGTTGAACGTTCTTCACAAGCTGCGCGACCAGAAGGTGACGCGGTTCATCGGCGTAACCAGCCACACCGATCCGGCCGTGCTGAAGCTCGCGCTGGAGCGCCACGATTTCGATTGCACCCAGATGGCGCTTAACGCCGCGCGCGCCGGCATGCGCAACGGGACACCCAACATGGTGATCAACGACGCCTTGACCACAAGCTTCGAATCTGTGGCTCTACCGGTGGCCATTCGCAAAAAGATGGGCGTCATCGCCATGAAGATCTTCGCGCAGGAAGGACTTTCGGGTAAGGCCACGGCTGAGAAGCTGATTAGTTATTCGCTCTCGCTGCCGGTCGCGGTCTGCGTGCTAGGGATGCCGCAACTGGACTTCATCGACCAGAACATCGCCATCGCCAAGGCCTACCGTCCGATGCCCAAGGGCGAGATGAAGGAACTCTCCGACCGTCTGTCGCTGGCGCACAAGGCACAGCTCGACCGGTATTTTTGTAATCACATCGACGCATAAGTCATCCTAAAGAGGATGATCAAAACCGTTGGATTGCTGTTCTGTTCGAATCTGTTTATGACCGCTGCGTGGTATGGGCACCTGAAGCACCGCGGTTCGCCTCTGCTGATTACCATTCTGATCAGTTGGATGATCGCGTTGCCGGAATACTGCTTTCAGGTGCCGGCGAATCGTATCGGGTACGGTTCGCTCAGCGCGTTTCAACTAAAGATCATTCAGGAAATCATCACCCTGACGGTGTTTGTCGTCTTCGCGTGGCTGTACCTGGAGGAGCCAATGCATTGGCGTTACGCCGGATCGTTCGTGTGCCTCATAGGCGCGGTGGTCTTCGCGTTCTGGGGAAAAGGTTAGCGCCCGGGCCGATTCAATCTGGTTTGCTCAGTATCTGCTTGACTCAGGCGGGTATGGTCTCGCAGCATTTCGCGGGGCTGGCGCATTGGACTTTCGTCCCGCTTCCGGCAGCGGGACGAAGGCGTCCCGCGCCAGCCAGGGGGCCCGCCCCACCCGAGCTGCTGTCACAGCAATTACCTGAGTCAAGCACATACCCAGCTTATCCAAATAGCCGGGGATCGAAGGCAAATGGCACCGGATCTTTCCATTCGATAGCGGAGTAGTCTTTGTGCGCCGGATTCAGAAGCACATTCATATCCGCCGGCACTATCACGCTCGGCACCATGACGCCGGCATCTATTCCATCTCGAATCCACTGCCGTCCGATGCTCGTGGTATAGCTGAGATCCTGAATATGGTCCGCATTCACACTCAGCGGCCGAAAAGGGCCAGCCGAAGCCACGGCATGCACCAAAACTTCGAGAACGGCAAGAGACAGACTGGACGCACAGTAAAGCATGCCAACGCCGGCCGCATTCCACCGTTGTCCTATAACAAGGGTGCCGCCATGGTCTGCTGCTGCCCGCTGTCTACGATGCAGCCGGTATAGGAACATCTAGCTGAATAGGCCGTAGTCGATGGCGATAAGCGATTCAAGAACCGCGCGCTGCTGGGCTTCATCTCCGTCATCGGCGATCTGTTGGGGAGTACGATTGTTGAAAATCGGGCGCGGCTGGTTCATCCATTTCATCGCCTTAACCGGGTTCCCAAAGACCTCAACAGCTCTCTCCCATATGACCGCAGCCGAGGGATGATCGAGTTGCTCCTTCAACTCCGGAGGAGATGTCACCGCAGGAGTTTTGGTTGCACCCATTGCTTCAGTCTACTCTTGTCAATGAAACGCCGCTACTGAAACAGCCGCCGTTCCCGCCGCAGAAACGCCGGCATATCCAGATCGGACTTCGGCTGTTGATCGTCTTTATTCTCGATCACAGTCGCTGTGGTAGCAATGGCTTCCTGCTGCGGCGGTTCCGGTTCGCGTTGCACCGGCGCCGGGTCGTCGTCCCGTCTGCCGAATATCGGTTCGGCATCCCGTTGCGCCGCGTGTGCTCCATAGGCCATCTGCGGCGGTCCGGAAATCATCCGCCCTTCCTGCACCGAAGTGCCGCGGTCGATGGCCGGTAAATTGGCGCGCTGGAAGCCGGTAGCGATCACGGTGATCTTCACCTGGTCTTCCATCGCTTCGTTCAAGACGATGCCGAAGTTAATCTGCACATCCTCGTATTCGGCGGCCTCGCGGATCAGCGCGCATGCTTCGTTTACGTCGTGAATGCTCAGCTTGCTCGATCCTGTGATGTTGATCAGGATTCCTCGCGCGCCCTTCACGCCGCCCTCTTCCAGCAGCGCGCAGTTGATGGCCTGCTTCGCCGCTTGGATGGCGGCGTTCTCGCCCTTTGCCGTGGCGGTGCCCATCATTGCGTAACCCATGCCCAGCATGATGGCGCGAATGTCAGAGAAGTCGCGGTTGATCACGCCCGGCGTAGTGATGATGTCGGCAATGCCCTGCACGGCCTGGCGCAAAACGTCGTCGGCCACCCGGAACGATTCGAAGAAGCTGGTGCCGCGCGGGACAATTTCCAGCAGCTTGTCGTTAGGGATGGAGATGACTGTGTCCACCGTTGCCGCGAGGTCCGCCAGTCCGCGCTCGGCCTGTTTCATGCGGCGCGGCCCTTCAAAGCTGAACGGCTTGGTTACCACGGCAACGGTCAGCGCGTTCAGTTCCTTGGCAAGTGCCGCAACCACCGGCGCTGCGCCCGTGCCGCTGCCTCCGCCCAGACCTGCCGTCACGAAGACCATGTCCGCGCCTTCCAGAATTTCAATAATCCGCTCGGTATCCTCCAGCGCGGCCAGGCGGCCGATGGCCGGGTCCGATCCTGCGCCAAGTCCGTTGGTAACCTTGCGTCCGATGGCCAGTTTGTTCGGCACTGAAGAGGCTTCCAGCGCCTGCACGTCGGTGTTCAGGATGTGAAACTCCACGCCGGTGAGCCCTTCGTTCATCATCCGGGCTACCGCGTTCGATCCGCCGCCGCCCACGCCAATGACCTTGATCCTGGTACCCAGCAGAGCTTCTTCCTGAATCTCGAACTTCAAATCGCGCTTCGTGTCGGTCGCCATTCCTGTCTCCTAAAGACTCTCTATCTTAGAACAAGTCCCATAATTCCGGGGACCTTCCGCTTCCA
>JANYCV010000245.1 GCA_025360145.1 Acidobacteriaceae bacterium | reverse complement strand
CGGCACACTCCCACAGGCACTTCGTTTTGCTGATGGCACAGCGTCGGAATCGGAATTCCATTGACACGCGCGGCGTCGAAGATCGTGGTTCCCGCGGGAACTGAGACCGGCGTGCCGTCGATTACTAAATCGATCAGGGTTTCGGTCATACAGTGAACTCCTCGCGCATTGGACAAACCCCTTCCGGGCACCTTTTCTGGACGATATGCGCCTCAATCTCCGCGCGGAAATGCAGCAGCACGGAAGAGAGGGGGGAATGGGCAAACTGTCCCAGACCGCAAATCGAAGCCAATTTCATCGCCTCCATCAGCTCTTCGATCAGGCCCAGATCCGACGGCTTACCCTGCCCGTGGGCCCACCCGGTCATGATGTCCACCATCTTCTGGGTCCCGATCCGGCAGGGCACGCATTTCCCGCAGGACTCATTGCGGAAGAACCGGACGGCGTTCAGCGCCATGTCCAGCATGCATCGCCCTTCCGCGCAGACTACAATGGCGCCCGACCCCAGCATGGACCCGACCGCCGACAGCGCTTTAAAATCGAGCGGCGTATCCATCAAGGATGCGGGCAGATAACCGGACGAAGGTCCGGAGGGCGCCCAAGCCTTGAACTTCTTCCCCGGCGGCGGCCCCAGGGCGCGGCCGTAAATCACCTCGGACGCGGGCGTTCCCATCGGGATCTCAAAGACGCCCGGATTCCGGACATCGCCGCTGATCCCTACAAACTTCAATCCGGAACACGGACCGCGGCCTTGCGCCTTGTACCATTCCACGCCATTGATCAAAATCTGCGGGACATTCGCGAATGTCTCCACGTTGTTGAGCGCCGTTGGCTTGTTCCAAACGCCGCTGATCACCGGAAAGGGAGGTTTGTTCCGCGGCTCGGCGCGCTTTCCTTCGATGGCCTCGATCAGTGCCGTTTCTTCACCGCATATATAGCCGCCCGGACTGACGAAAAGCTCCAGATCGAACACAAGATCCGATCCGCAAACATGGTCGCCAATCAGCCCCTCCTGCCGGCAGTGCTCAATCTCCTCGCGCAGAATATGCTCCTGCGCTTCGTACTCGTGGCGGATATAGAGAATGCCTTTCTGCGCTCCGGTCACCAGTCCGGCAATGATCATCCCTTCGATCACCAGATTTGGCAGGTGCTGCATGATGAAGCGGTCTTTGATGGTTCCGGGTTCGCTTTCATCGGCGTTGCAGACCACGTACTTATCGGGACCAGGCGCCTTGCGCACCGCCTCCCACTTGATGCCTGTGGGAAAGCCGGCGCCGCCAAGTCCGCTGAGGCCGCTAGCCTTTAAGATGGCGATCGTTCCTTCCCAGTCGCCGGTCTCCACCAATTTGCGGACGCAGGCGTAGTGCGGAGCGCCTTTGTACGGATCGGATTTCAGGTCCGTCTGCGGTTTGTCGCGAGGTAGTTCGGGCAGTTCGCTCTCGGCCAGCGCGGTAAAAATCAGCGCTTCCACCTGGGACGAAGTTACGCTGCGGTAAACATGATCGTTGATGGAAACGGCAGGTGCGCCGTCACATTGGCCCAGGCAGGAGACATCGCGGATTGCGATGTTCTTTTCGCCCATCGCCTGAAAACGTAGTTTCAAATCGGCGCGAACGTGATCGGAGCCCCGGAGATGGCACGACATGTCGCAGCAAACGTGCGCGGTGACTTTGGGTGGCGGAGAAAGATGGAAGTGAGGATAGAAGTCGGCCACGCCGTGGATGCGGGCCACCGGAATATTGGTGCGTTTCGACAGAGCGGCTAACTGGTCGCCGGTAAGATAGCCGTACTGGCGCTGAATCGCTCTCAGTTCGTCAAAGATATCGCTTCCGCCTCGCAAATTTCCTCCGGCCGCACGGTGAGGCATTATTATAACCGAGTAACTTCCGCCGATGGTTAAAAATCTTATCGCAGTTAAAAGTCAGCGGGGTGCAATGCGGTTTCCCTATGGTGTAGTCCGGAAAATCAGTGTACAATTCTTGCACCGCTACAATTGACTGTTGTGCGGAAGGTCCAATCGAGTGACAGCACTGAAGCATATGTATCGCTATTTCCGGCTCGCCGCTACCTTTGGGATGATGGCTGGCTCTCTTCTGGCCGCCGACGCGTTGGAACCGGCCAAGAACCTTCCGGCTATGTTTACGGGCCCCGGTTCGTGCAGCTCACCCAGTTGCCACGGGGGCGTACAGCCCAGGCAGGACACGTCCGTCCTTCAAAACGAATACAGCACCTGGGTTATAAAAGATAAGCACACCAAAGCATTTGAGGTGCTTACAAACCCAATCGGCCAGCGGATGGGGAAAATTCTAGGTCTTCCACACCCGGAAACGGCGCCCAAATGCTTGACGTGCCATTCTCTGGATGTTCCTATTGCCCAGCGCGCCCGGACCTTCGACAACAACGACGGGGTGAGCTGCGAAAATTGCCATGGAGCGGCATCTAACTGGCTCGGTCCGCATACAACCCGCGATTGGAACTTCGATAAGTCGGTCCAGTTGGGCATGTACGATACCCGCGACATCATCAAGCGAAGCGAGAAGTGCCTCTCCTGCCATTTGGGCGACAAGGAGAAGTTCGTCGACCATAAGATGATTGCCGCAGGCCATCCGGATCTGTACTTCGAGCTGGATTCTTTCTCGGCCGTAATGCCTCGCCACTGGAAAGAACCGCTGGACAAAGACCCATGGATTGGCGTCAGGACGCTGGCCGCGGGACAGGCCGTCCAGTTGCGGGAACATCTGCTGCGCCTGGCGCGCCGGGCTCAGGGGGACGTTTGGCCGGAGTATGCGGAACTCGATTGCTACGCGTGCCACCACAGTTTGACCGCTGCCAAGGATAGTTGGCGCCAGGAGCGCGGCTATCCGGATCGCGCGCCGGGAGTTCCTCCGTTCAACGCGTCACGTTACGTCGTGTTCCAACGGATTCTGCAGGAGATTGAACCCGGTGCAGGCCAGCAGTTGGACGCCGAACTCGTCCAGGTTGCAAAGCTGGTGAGCGAACTGGCCACGGACCGGAAACGCCTGGTTACCGTTGCCACCGCCGGTTCTGAGATTGCAGACCGTCTGGCGCGGCGCATCGTGGGAATGAAATTCGATCAGGCGGCGACGCTTCGATTGCTCAAGGGGATATCGGGCGATGCGGAACGGATCTCCGCCCAGGGCGAGCGCGCGGCCGAGCAAGCTGCCATGGCGCTGGAATCTCTGTTCGTAGCCTATTCCACCAGTGGGAAGCCGGCAAACCAGGAACAGCTCCGCGCGGCGATTAATGGGCTTTTCCGTCAACTCGACGATCCATCCTCGTACCGTCCGGAGAAATTCGCCGGCCAAATGCGCGCGGTGAACGCCCTACTATGAGACTCGGCGCGTTTCTCAATCTTGCGATCCTCTCCGTCTCTGCTTATGCACAGGCTCCAGTGCTCACCGCCGATGACGTGCAGTCGATTATCGGGAAGGCTGCGGCATCGATCAACTCCAGATCAGCCGTCATCGCTGTGACGGACAGGCAAGGCAACATTCTCGGTCTGTTCCGCAAGCCGGATGCCGGCGCCACCTACCAGGGAAACTTCGGCAATCAGGTTGACGTGAACGACCTGGCTATAGCGCTCGCTCGCACCGCGTCGTTTTTCAGCAACAACCAGGCCCCACTTTCTTCACGCACCGTGCGATTTATCAGCGGGGTCCATTTCCCGCCCGGCATTCGCTTCACTCCGGTTGCGGCTCTCTATGGAATCGAGAATACGAATCGCGGTTGTCCGCTCAATGCGGACTTTATCCCCGGGCAGGAAGTACCTCCGGCCAGATCGCTGGACGGAAGCCAGACCGGTCTCGGTATTCAGACGGGCAAAGCCGATTTGAACGACAGCGATTCCGGCGCGGTGAATCCAGGCGGCGTGCCGTTGTTTAAGAACGGGGCCGTCGTGGGAGGTGTGGGGGTAACGGGTGTTCCTCCCGATGTGGCTGAATTTGCAGCGTTTTCCGGAGCCGCCGGGGCCGGTTTTGGCCCCACGCCAGCCTCTCCGGGAGTTGTCATTATCGATGGGATCGCCCTTCCATTCGTCAATCAGACCATCGCTCCAGACGGCATCTTTCCAGGCTCGTTCGAAGGCGGCTGGATTGTGCAGTTTCACGGTAGTCCCGGACCCGCCCCGGAAGGCGATTTAGTTGCACCGCGTGACGGGCCGTTAGGTGGCCTCACCAGGGCAGAGGTTCGGCGGATTATTGACGCCGCGGTCGAGCGCGGCAATCAAACCCGGGCCGTAATACGGCTCCCGTTGGGATCCAGAGCCCGTTTCGTAATTGCGGTGACGGACCTGGATGGAACCCTGCTGGCGTTGCACCGCATGCCGGACGCCACTATCTTCAGCATCGATGTGGCAGTCGCGAAGGCCCGGAACATGATCTACTTCAACGGTCCGGACCGGAAGGATAGCGAACTTCCCGGCGTGCCGAAGAATACCGCCGTCACGAACCGGAGCATCGCGTTCGGCTCGCAACCCTTCTATCCACCCGGGATCGACTTCAGCGGGCCGGGTCCGTTTTTCGAACTCTACAAGCGCGACACGCTGAACCCGTGCACGCAGGGCTTGCAGGATTCTAACCCTAACCAGAGCGGAATCGTGTTCTTCCCCGGAAGTGTTCCGCTGTATAAGAACGGAAAACTCGCCGGCGGCCTCGGGGTCAGCGGCGACGGTGTGGAGCAGGATGATTTCGACAGCGCAGGGGCTGCGGAGGGATTTGAAGCTCCGGCGGCGATCCGTGCCGACAGGCAAATCGTGCAGGGTGTTCGGCTGCCCTACCTAAAGTTTCCGCGCAATCCGCTCGATTGATCATCGTTAGATAATTTCTACGATTCGGCCACCATGCCAACCAGGTATCAGTTTTCAGCGCAAGTGTTTTCTGCCGGCAGGCGATGACGGACGTTCAACTTACATGGGGTTTAGTTGCGCTTGCAGTGCTCGCGGGATTGTTGTGGGGCTTGTCCCGCGAATACCGGTCTCGCTTACGGTATTCCGTCCTGCTGCTGGCCGCGTGCTTCGTGCTTCTGGCCCTGCCGCAGCGCCAACCCTGGATGCACGAGGCTGCCGTTGCCCTTGCCCAACTAGTCGCTCTCCACGTTCTATCGATCTTGTTGTTTCGGATCCTCTTTCACCGGTTCGGCTTGCCGGTAATTGTCGGCGACATCGTAGTAATTGCAGGCTACGTGGTGATCGTTCTCAGTTTGCTGGCGCGGATCGGCGTCAATGTTTCCGGCCTGATTGCCACTTCCGCCGTTCTCGCGGCAGTCATCGGATTGGCGCTACAGGAACTGCTGGTCAACGTGGTCGGCGGACTGGTCCTGCATGCCGATGGAGCGATTCATCAGGGAGTGTGGATCAAGTCCGAACACGGCATCGGCAAGGTGCGGAATGTGCGGCTGAGGCACACGGTGATTGAAACGCCCGACAGCGACGTGGTGCTGATCCCCAACCACGCGCTGATGAAGGTCCCGGTAACCATCCTGTCGGAACGCCGCCGCCATCTGGTTCGCTTCCGCATCGGCGCCGCGCATCGTCCCACGTCGGTGATCAGGATAGTCGAAAAAGCATTGCGGGCCTCGGCTATTAAAGGCATCGCCACCGATCCAAAGCCGGAATGCGTTGTTTTCGAGGCGCAGGTGCAGCATATCGAATATGGAATCTTCGCCTGGGTTACAACGCCCGGGCATGCGGACGCACCGCTTTCCCGCGTGTTAAGCCGCGTTTATTTTGCCATGGAAAGGGCCGGGGTCCCTCTCGCTTCCATTCCGGCGGTACTTCACCTCCAGCGCACGAAAGCAGCGGAAGACCACGAGACCATGGCCACCGCCGCGCTCCGCCAAGTCCCAATGTGGCGTACTCTAACTCATGAGGAACTCCAAATACTGGGAGCCCGCCTGAAGCACCTGCACTACGCGCCGGGTGAGACCATTGTTCACCAGGGCGACAGCGGGGCCTCGATGTTTGTAATCTTAGGGGGCAGCGTAAGCGTTACTTTGGCCGGAAAATCAGGGCACGTTGAAGAACTCGCAACTTTAGAACCAGGAAGTTTTTTCGGAGAAATGTCCTTGATGACAGGCAGTAAAAGGACGGCATCCGTGATTGCGTTGGATGAGGTGGAGTGTGGTGAGCTCGAAAAACACGATGTCGCCGATATTCTCATGCGGCGTCCGGAACTGGCGCAACAGATCTCGGATCTGTTGGAAAAGCGTCAAACCGCCCTCGCGTCGGTCCGCGAAAAACTGCGGAACAAGCCGGAAGCGGAGAGTAAATCCGATCTGCTCGCACTTATCCAACAGTTTTTTGGTATTTCGAAACCACCTGCCGAGGGATAGATGATGGCGCAACCGTCGAAGATGAAGGTGCAGTTTTGGGGCGTTCGAGGTTCGATTCCGACGGCCGGCCGGGACACATTCGAATTTGGCGGCAACACCGCTTGTGTCGAAATCAGGGTTCCCGATCAGGACATTTTGATCGTGGACGGCGGATCGGGGATTCGCAATCTTGGTATTGCGCTGAACAAAGAATTTCAGGCCAACCCGCTATCTCTACACTTGTTTCTTACGCATTTCCATTGGGACCATATTCAGGGATTGCCCTTCTTCGAGCCGCTCTACAATGGAGCGAACAGGGTAACGTTTCACTCTGGCCGGGCACCCGCAGAATCTCGCGAGATTCTGGAAGGGCAGATGTCCACTCCGTATTTCCCCGTGAACTTCGAGTTGCTGACAGCGAAGCGGGAGTTTGTACGGGCCTGTCCCGGCGTATTCCGGCATGGGCCGCTCACGGTGGAGGCGTTCCCGTTGAATCACCCGCAAACGGCGGTTGGGTATCGTTTTGAATGCAACGGAGCGGTGGTTGTTCACGCCAGCGACTGTGAGCACGGCGACAAAAAACTGGACTCCGTATTGCGGCATTATGCGCAGAACGCGGACGTTTTAATATACGACTCCCAGTACACGCCGGAAGAGTACGAGATCAAAAAGGGTTGGGGACACAGTACGTGGCTGGAAGCGACGGAAGTCGCGAAAGAGGCCGGTGTGAAGCAACTGGTGCTGTTCCACCACGACCCTTCGCACAGCGATCAAATGATTCGTGAAAACGTGGACAGGGCACGGCTTCGTTTCGAAAACACGATTGCGGCGCAGGAAGGCTGTAGTATCGAACTGTAGCGGTTCGCCGCAATAGCGAAGTCATATATAATTTAGAGGTTCCTCCTGAGGGATCCCCCGTCGATGCAAAGAGCTAAGTCGAAGTTCCTTTTTCAACCCGCCGCGCTGGCGCTATTGTCTGTATCGCTTGCTTCGACTGCCGAGACCGGCAACGCTTCGTCCGAGTTCTTCGAAACGCGGGTTCGTCCTGTGCTGGCTAATCGTTGCTACGTCTGCCATTCGTCAACGCCGATGGGTGGACTTGCCGTTAACTCGCGCGCGGCCCTGCTGAAAGGCGGCGTTACCGGTCCGGCGATAGTGCCGGGCAACCCGGACGAAAGTCTTCTCGTCCAGGCAGTTCGCCACACCGGCGGCAAGCTGCAGATGCCTTTGCAGCAGGCCAAGCTCTCCGATAAGGAAATCAACGATCTTGCATCATGGGTAAAATCCGGCGCAGTCTGGCCCGAAACACCTGTTGCGGCCGAAACCAAAAAGTCCGCCGCATATATCATCACGCCGGAGCAGCGCGCGTTCTGGGCATTTCGGCCCGTCAGCCGGCCTGAAGCGCCCAAGGTTCAAAACGAGTCATGGGTTGGCTCGCCGATTGATCGCTTCGTGCTCGCGCGCATGGAAGAAAAAGGACTTGCGCCCAACAAGCCGGCTGGAAAGCGCGATCTGATTCGCCGCGCCACGTTTGATCTCACTGGACTGCCGCCGAAGCCGGAAGATGTCGACGCGTTCGTGATTGATCGTTCGGCGGGCGCTTTCGCGAAAGTGCTGGATCGCCTCCTTGCTTCTCCGCAATACGGCGAGCGATGGGGCCGCTATTGGCTGGATGTGGCCCGCTATGCGGACGACAAGCTGAACAACGACGTAATCGACCCGTATCCGAATTCCTTTCGCTACCGCAACTGGGTGATCGACGCGCTGAATAAGGACATGCCGTATGACGTCTTTATCAAAGCGCAAATCGCCGGAGATCTGCTGGAAAACGGGAAGAACAAAGAGTTGGCCGTGGGACTCGGCTTCTATGGCTTGAGCCCGGAACTGGTGGATGATCGCGTGGACGCAACCACCCGGGGCTTTCTTGCCATGACTGCCGCCTGCGCGCAGTGCCATAACCACAAGTTCGATCCGATCCCCACCAAGGATTACTACGCAATCCAAGGCGTCTTCAGCAGTACGAAACGATCGGAACTGGACCTGGCTCCGGCTGACGAAGTTGCCGATTACAAGAAGAAGGCCGCAAAGGTGAAGGAACTGGAAACCCGCATTCAGGATTTCCTTCATCAGCAGGCCACGCAGATGGCGGAGATCCTCACCATGCAGTCTCCGCAATACATCATTGCTGCGCGGCGCGTCCTTGGCACGGCTAAACAGGACACAGCAGGGGTGGCCGCCGAGGATCATCTGGATCAGGAAACGCTT
>JANYCV010000242.1 GCA_025360145.1 Acidobacteriaceae bacterium | reverse complement strand
TAAATCACGCCAAGTTCGCTTGCGCTCAAGCCCGGGCCTGAACTTCCGAATAGTGAGTTTCGAGCGAGAAGATTGGAAAGTCAGCGCGTGGTGGGCACGGAAGGCTTTTGCCGTTGGGTACATAGGTCAGTTCTGGAGAGCGGAGAATAAGTTGGAAATTCGTGTTTCCGGGAAGTCGACTTCTCAGGACTGTCTCCGACCGGCCTTCTGCAACTCGGCAATACCGGCTCCTTTGCCTATAGGTGTCTTTGGGCTGGTTCCATGCCCGAGTCAGGACTCTAACCTGAAAACAAAGGACCTACTCATTTAGGTTTCCACGGTTCAATGATTTCATCGGGTTGAAGCTTGGCTCCCCACACTGGACGCACTTAGAACTTTCGCGGCGAAAATTCCCCACCGCTCGAACCGATGCAAGCCATTTTCGGACTGAGACTTACAAGGCAGAACAGCAGGCGCGTCCAGTCTGGGCACCCACCCTGGATTCGAACACCACCGAGGAATTTCCGTACTTCAAAGCGGACAACCGACGGCTAGGGAGGAGTTCGGCGGATCTCAATCCGACTTTGCTGCGAAGACGCCTAATTCGCGGGTGGTCCGGAGTGGGCCGGGGAAGTTCGGGGAAATCAATCGCCATTGCGCAGAAATCTGGCGGCCAAGCACAGGCCTGTGGTGATAAGCTGAGACGTCATGATTGAGGCACTATGCCGACGGAATTGACCATTGGCGACGGCCCGCGGGATTCCCTTCCGGCGGGTACGTTGATCGGGGTGTATCGCGTGGAGGCTCCCATCGGCAAGGGCGGGATGGGGACGGTGTATCGGGCGACCGATACAAAGCTGAACCGGTCGGCGGCGATTAAGCTGTTGTCTGATGAGTTTGCCGATACGGCCGCAAGGCAGAAGTTCCAGCGCGAGGCGCAACTGGCGAGTTCGCTGAATCATCCACACATTCTGACGGTTTACGACGCCGGTGATTACAAGGGCCGCCAGTACCTTGTCACGGAGTTCGTTGATGGAGGGACTCTCAAGGATTGGATCAAGGCGGAGAAACGCGCCGTTCGGCAGATTGTGGAGTTGATGACGAGGGTAGCGGACGGGTTGGCGGTCGCGCACGAAGCGAAGATTATGCATCGCGATATCAAGCCGGCCAATATTCTGGTGGCGCGGAACGGGTATGCGAAGATTGCCGATTTCGGGCTCGCGAAGCTGTTGGGCAACTCCGATGCCGGTGCGGCGGGAAGTGTGACGAAGACGCTTACGGAGGGGCAGACCCGGCCGGGAGAGGTGATCGGCACGATCGCGTACATGTCTCCGGAGCAAGCTTCGGGGCAGAGTCTGGATGGCCGGAGCGATATCTTTTCATTCGGCGTGGTGCTGTACGAGATGCTCAACGGCAAACGGCCATTCAGCGGGACGACGGATCTGGAAGTGTTGCAGCGGGTGATCCACGGGACGCCTGCGCCGCTGGGGCCGGAGATTCCGGAAGCGTTGCGGCACGTAGTGGAGAAGGCGCTGGAAAAAGACGCGTCGGAACGCTATCAAACAGCTCGAGACTTAGTGGTGGACCTGCGGCGTCTGGGGCGGCAGGCGACGTCAGCGGCCTCCGCTGTTTCCGTGGCGCGGCCGAAGCGGACTTGGGTTCCGTGGGCGGCGGCCGCGATGTTTGGCTTGGCGGCGCTGGGTTCGGCAATGTATTTCCGGGGTTCCCCGGCTAACCCGGAAAGAGTCAACTACGAGATATTGCCGCCGGAGGGCGGCGAGTTCGCGGCCTTTGAGACCCCGGACCATGACGTGATGAACATTTCTCCCGACGGAAGGTCAATCGCGTTTGTAGGAACGGTTGCCGGGCGAAATCAGATTTGGATACGGGAAAGAGACTCCGTTACCTCGCGGGTATTGGCGGGTACAGAGAATGGATACTCGCCGTTCTGGTCGCCGGACAGCCGCTCGCTCGCGTTTTTCGCGGATGGACAGCTTAAGGCGATTGACGCCGCGGGTGGACCGCCCCGAGTGATCTGCGCGGTCGCCGCGACGGCGCTTGTGGGGTCGTGGGGCAGTCAAGGCGATATTCTTTTCTCGGACTTTCGAAACCAGGATGGCGGGATCCGCCGCGTGAAGGCGGCGGGAGGAACCGCGGAACTGGCCGTGCCCAACCGTCCTAATGGTACGGCGCCGTTATGGCCGCACTTCCTGCCCGACGGAAGGAACTATCTTTATTCCGCTTTTCTGGATGAGACAGGCTATCAGATTTGGATTGGCTCGCTGGAGGGAGGGGCGCCAAAGCTCCTAATGCCGCCCTCGTCCCATGTTGCGTTTGGTTCGGGCCATGTGTTCTTCGTGCGGGAAGGTGCCCT
>JANYCV010000237.1 GCA_025360145.1 Acidobacteriaceae bacterium | reverse complement strand
GCGCGCCCTTGACGATCTGCCAGACGCGGGCCCACTCAATACCCTGTAGCGAATACCAAAGCAAGACCGCCGCAAGTGATAACGAGATGACCCAGTAAATCGCGTGCGGCCGTGGCGTCGGCGTCTTCTCTGAATTAACGTCCAATCGTGGGAGCTCTCCAATCGAAGTATATCGTCTAATGCCACGAAACCCCGATTATCCCTGCTCTCAGCACTGAAATTTTTTAAATTATTAGGATCTGCGATAGTTTGTCCGATACGTTAGTTAGCGCCACATTAGGGCGCGGTGCCATCCCAGGTTTCATCTCGTGGAAATCGACTAGGTGTCGGCCAGCCAGGAACTGCACGATGTGGAAGATCTGATGTGGGAAGTTCAGAGTTGGGGAAGGAGAATGAGCATGCGACAGCAAATGACAATCGGCACGAAATTCGCGTTTACCAGCAGCGGGCTGGTCGCGGCAATGATGCTGGTGGGCATCGTTTCGATCTACAACCTCGCCGGACTGAACAACATAACGCAACAAATCATCGTCGATCCGCTGCCGGGGATTGACAGGATGGCCGCGGTGCGCGCGGCAATACTGACCGTGCGGGGCGACGTCTGGCACCACATCTCCCAATCGGACGCGTCGATGAAGGTGGAGAGCGAACGAAGCATAGAGGAGTACAAGGGCAAGGTCGCACAGGGACTGAAAGAGTACGAGCCAACCATAACTACCGCGGAAGGCCGCGCTCTCTATGACAAGCTCAAACCCGGCTTGCAGCGGTACCTGGACGCGCTGCCGGGTGTGCTGGCGCTCAGCCGGGCCGGCAAGACCGGGCAGGCCCGCGACAAATACGCTGCCGAAGCCCTGCCGGCGTTCAAGGCCGTGAAGGATCTCCTGGAGGCCGAAGTACAGTTCAACCGGACCAATGGCGACAAGCTCGCCGCCGAGTCGCAGCAAACCTACGGCAAGACGCTCTGGATTCTCGGGCTCACGCTGGCGCTATGTTCCTTGGGCGGGGCAGGAGCGGTCTTCATTGTAATTCGGAGCCTGAACAGGGCTCTTCGGCAAGCGGTGACGGAGTTGGCGGAGGGAGCCGGGCAGGTGGCCAGCGCGGCTTCACAGGTTTCCTCTTCCAGCCAGTCGCTGGCTCAGGGCTCCTCCCAGCAAGCCGCCTCGCTCGAAGAAACCTCCGCATCCAGCGAGGAAATCAATTCCATGGCCCGAAAGAACAGCGAGAACTCCCGTGGCGCGGCCGATCTGGTCGCACAGTCGCACCAGAAACTCGTTCAAACGAACCAGTCGCTGGAGCAGACGGTGGTGGCCATGGGCGAGATCCACACCCAGAGTGGCAAGATCGCCAAGATCATTAAGGTCATTGACGAGATTGCCTTCCAGACCAACATCCTGGCGCTGAACGCCGCGGTGGAAGCGGCGCGGGCGGGCGAAGCGGGCATGGGTTTCGCAGTCGTTGCCGATGAAGTGCGCAACCTGGCACAGCGTTGCGCGCAGGCGGCCAGGGACACCGCGGCGCTGATCGAGGAATCGATTGCCAAGGCCAACGATGGCAAGGTGAAGGTCGATCAGGTGGCCGGGGCCATTCGGATGATCACCGGAGAATCCGCCAAGGTCAAGCTGTTGGTGGACGAGGTGAACCTGGGCAGCCAGGAGCAGGCGCGCGGCATCGAGCAGATTGGCAAGGCCATGATCCAGATGGAGCAGGTGACGCAGATGACGGCGGCCAATGCCGAAGAAAGCGCCGCGGCGGCAGAAGAGTTGAACGCGCAGTCAGAGACCCTGAAGGACATCGTGGAGCGATTGGCATCCATGGCGGGCGGTGCCGGAGCAGCCACCGGCAATGTCCGTCAAACCCATCGCCGAAGCTCCAGGTCTTCGGCTCCGAGCCGGCAAGGCGAATCCGCGGCCAGTCTGGCGGCGCTGCGCAAGGCGGTGCCGCATCAGTCGAAATACGGGCACGGGGAGCCGGCGCTCGCCGGTCAAGCCTCACACAAGGACTTGTTCCCGTTGGAAGAGGAGTTCAAAGAGTTTTGATTGATTGGTTCACTCAGCGGGACAGGCTGCAAGGACAAAGTTAGCCTGTCCCGGCATAGTCAACTTCGATCAAATTGATCGCGCCCGCA
Organism: Acidobacteriaceae bacterium; assembly: GCA_025360145.1. Lineage (GTDB taxonomy): Bacteria > Acidobacteriota > Terriglobia > Bryobacterales > Bryobacteraceae > JANXXV01. The sequence goes on along the minus strand of JANYCV010000237.1, from coordinate 916 downwards.
TATTCGTTGGAAATCGGCATCCTGCGTGTGGCCATGAGAGTTCGAAAGACGTGAAGACGCCGGTTAAAAATGGCGGAGGTTTTTTCGCGCCACAGGGTAATAGTTACGGCTAATACTGGCCCTAATCCAGTCGCCGCTACAATTGCCCACGTCTCATTCGAAATCGGCATTCCGTTGTCTCCTTTCAGTGAATTACGCTTGAGTCCGTTTTCGAGGACGACGGGCTGGCTGGCTGGCTGCCGCCACTAACGGGGAAACTAGTTTTTCATAAAGCCCGAACAGATGTTCAGCCCGGTCGCGATCTCCAGCAAAGGCCGCACCACGATAGAGCTTGTCTACCGCATCATTAAGCGCGCTATGCGCCTTCCGCACTTGGGGCGGCATCGAGTCCGCATCATAAAGATCGGCAAGCGTTGCGGTCGGAAACTGGGCGCGGGCATCGAGAACCGCTTGCGCAAACGCGCGTATCTTCGCTTTCTGCTGGTCGGTCGCTTCAGGCCAAGGAAACGGGTTGTAAACAATCCCAATGGAATAGCGATAGCGGCTCTCTAGGCGTCCACCGATTTGACGCAACCATGCCATATGCATGGAAGACGTAAGAATGCCGAAATGCCAGAGGTCGGCGTCAAGCAACACGCGTACAAGGTTGCTCGGTATCGTGGGCGGTTTCAGCCAGCCAATCGGCACATAATCTCGCTTTTCGGAACTCACCTCTGGAATGACAAGAAACGATCTGTCCGGCACTACAGTCACATGAAAACGGGTAGGCGTCTCCGCAAGTTGCTAAGTGCTGGCGCTCGTGCTTCGAAGTCTGAATTGTCGTACAGCAGCGATGCGCTCTTTTACCGCAGGCATGGCGCGTATTTCGGCTGGTGCCGCTCCATTGAGATACAAAATCCACCGCTCAAGACCATAG
>JANYCV010000612.1 GCA_025360145.1 Acidobacteriaceae bacterium | reverse complement strand
TTCGCGGGAGTAGAAGATGCCGTAGCCGCCGCGGACCGCGGTCTTGCCGTTGCCGAACACATCGTAGGCAAACGAGAAGCGCGGGGCGAAGTTGGTCTTTGAATTTTTCCAGTGTGTGGTGGGGTCTACCAGTCCGTTGAAGCGGTCGCCTACGCCTCGGGCGATGCGGCCGGCGGAATCGACCGCGACTGCCTTCGATGCGCTATAAAGATCCGGGATGAATACGCGGTAGCGGTTGTTGGGTTCATGCGCCGGCGGGAAAATAGAATAGCGGACGCCGAGATTCACCGTGAGGCGCTTGGATACTTTCCAGGAATCGTCCACGTACATTTCAAATGCGTTGCGGCGATTGTCATTGAAGGCTACCGTGTTGGTTTCGTTGTAGGCAGCGGCGCGGCCGATTAGCAGATCGGCGAATGCGTCGCCTACTCCCCCTGCGGGCCCGGTTGCACGCCCATCGAAATTGAAGTCGCCGAAAACGTTCGTATTGGTAGGCTCGAATTTAATTTCGTAGGAGTAGTTGAATCCGGTCTTGAACGTGTGCTTGTTCTTGATCCAGGTCAGGTTGTCCTTGAACTCATAGATCGTCTGATAGTTGCTCCACGGCGTCGCGTTGTTCAGCGATGCGTAGCCGACTATGGAGCTGATGGTGGGCACGCGGTCGGGCACCTTCGTCAGGTTGAGGCTCGTCAGGGGGTACGTTTTTGCGTCGTCGAGGAACAATTGCGGAATGTTGACACCGGTTGCGGCGGGGCTGACGTCGCCTGGGAATTGCTTAATGCGGTTGTTGGACCGGACCCAATTGAAATCATTTAAGAGATTGGGGCGCAGGGCGGACGTGAAATTCACCGTCATATTGCGGGCGGGCGTTTGATCTTCCCGGGTGAAGATGTCGAAGCCCGGGCCTTCGCGGAAGCGGGACAGGCGGTATTCCGGGGTATAGCGCCACATCAGGCGATTGTTGTCGTTGAAATTGTGATCGACGCGGAAGTTCTTCTCGTCGGTGTTGTCGAGACGGCCCTGGAGGGCGGTCCAATTGCGTCCGGCGGAATCGTTGAAGTTGGGATTGGGGTAGAGCTTGGCGTAGGCTGCGCCGTTCTTATCGATTCGATTGGCCGGAATGATGTTGCCTGGAAACGGCGCGCCGGTGGTTGGATCGTAGATGGCGCGGCCGAGGCCGGAAAAATCGCCAGAGCGGTAGGCGGCGGTGGGTAGCAGTTGCGTAAAGCGCTGCTGGCGCCGCTCCTTAATATTCCCAATCAGGACGAAGAAGAACGTTTTATTTTTCCCGTTGTAGACCTTCGGGATGTAGACGGGGCCACCGACGGACACGCCGAAATCGTTGCCGATGAAGGGATCTCGGGCGGGCGAGAAATAGTTTCGCGCATTCAATTTGTCGTTGCGATGGAAGTAGTAGAGCGACCCGTGCAGATTGTTGGTTCCGCCTTTGGTGATGACATTGAACTGCGAGCCGCCACCGGTGCCGAATTCGGCCGAGTAGTTGCCGCGAATCGCCCGGAACTCCGATACCGTTTCGATGTTGGGGGCGAGGGGTGAACCCCAGTTGCCTCCGGTATCGATGTTATAGCCGCCATCGATGAGCCACGCGTTGTGGGTTGGGCGAACGCCGTTGACGGCGGAGTTATTGTTGCGGCGGTCATAGGGCGTGGTGGAAACAACGCCGGGCATCAGCAATGCGAACGGTTGCACGTTGCGTCCGCGGGACGGCATTTTTACCATGTCCGCGCCGTCCAGCAATTGACTGGTGGTGCCGGTGGCGATGTTCACTGCTACGGCGTTGGCCTCTACGGTTATCTGCTCGGCGAGTTGCCCGACTTCCATGGTGAATACGAAGCGGCGGTTATCGTTTACCCGCAGAACCACATCGTTCACTACGGTTCGCTTGAAGCCTTGTGTCTCGGCGACGACTTCGTAGGTACCGATAGGTAAGAGAGTGATTGAGAAGCTGCCGGACTCGTCGGCCGTGGTCTGCCAGGTTCGTCCGGTCTCGATATTTTTTAGACGGATCTGAGCGCCTGGAATTACAGCTGAGGAACTGTCCTGCACGGTGCCGAAGATGCCGGCGGTGACTTCTTGCGCGGAAAGCGTTGACGAGATGCAGACCAACGCGAGGAGAGAGAGCGTGAAAGCAAGTACACGAGATCGCATTTGTTAGCCACCCTTTTGCGTAAACATAGCCTGGCCGATAGAAACAGTTCTTGCGCGTGGCCGGCTTGTCCGCGAGACTTACAGAAATTGATTCAGTATAGCTCGATCAACCGCGCAGTGGAAGGACTATTTCGAGACACTATCGGCGGACGATCGTGATTGTGGCCGTGGCGGACTTCGATGGGTCTACGGTGCTGACGGCGGTGAGCGTTACCGTGGACGGCGACGGCACTGCGATGGGAGCAGTGTAGAGGCCGGCGGTGTTGATATTACCCACGGCGGAATTTCCACCGGTTACGCCGTTTATCTTCCAGACGACGTTTGTGTTCGCGGTGAATTGCCGGGTCTGGCGGATTTTCACGCTGGCGTTGGTGGGCGAGACGGTGACTGTGATAGACGGGGCGGTGACCGCGATGTTGACGGCGTTCGATACCTGGACGCCGGGATTCGTAACGGTGATGGGTATGGCGCTGCTGATGGAAGAAGCCGAGCCGCTGGCCGTCAGTTTCAACGAAGTTAGATATGTTGTGGTGAGAGCCGTGCCGTTCCATTTCACTACAGCTCCGCTTTGGAAGTTACTGCCGTTTACCGTCAGGGTGAAGCTGCCAACCGTTACCGGGTTTGGCGTGACGGATGAAATCGCGGGCGCTGGTGCCGGGTTCTGAATCGTCACGCTGGCGGTGCCGAGGATTGCCGGGGTGGCCGTGATGGCTGCCTGCACGGTTACTGTTGCGGGGGCGGGGACGAGCGACGGAGCCGAGTAGATCCCGCTCGCGTCGATGTAGCCTACTTGTGAATTTCCGGTGGCGATCCCGTTCACCGACCAGGTTACCGCTTGCGTTGGCGAGTTCTGGACGGTTGCGGTGAATTGCATGGTAGCTTGCGTGGTGAGCGTTGCGGTGGCGGGCGCGACCGAAACGGAGGGTCCGGACTGCTTGGCTTGGCCGGAGTTCGGATCTATCATCAAGGAACTTACATCTACCGCTTCAAAGGCTGAGCCGCTGATGTTTCGCATCAGACTCAGATTGTCATTGTTCCAGCGGGAGTCCGGTTCGCCGGAGATGTACCAGGGCGATCCGTTGTCGGCCAGGATCAAGCCGTACTTTTTCAGGGCACGGAGGATCACCTGGACGTCGGCGGGAAATGGCGAAATGTCGAAGCTGGCTTTGAGGCGAAATCGCTGGCCCATGGGGGGATATCGCGGATCGGTCAAACTGGAGGCGTAGTGGCGGGCGGGCCAGACGAATGCGCGCAGGGTTTGCGGGACTGTGAAGCGGAGCGCGTGGCGGATTTCTCCGGCAGCCACTTCGTCGTAACGCGCGAGGCCGGGCATGATCGGGAGGCCGGCGGCATCGGCTGAGGTCCAGGTAGAGGGACGAAGGGCGTTCGACTTCAGGTTATAGATCGCGCCCGAATCCGCCTTCCAGTCCGTGGTCTGAGGAAAGGCGCGGTAGAGCTCATAGAGGATGCAATTGTCGACGTCGACCGAGATGGCGTGGCGGTCTCCGGTGCTGCTGCTGCCGCCTTCGATGGGCGCGGTGAGCGGGATCGCGTAGGGGCCGGGGTCGCTTTCATCCCAGTAGAGGAAAGTCGCCGTTAATTTGGGCTGGGTGCCGGGCAGTTTGAGGAAGGGGATGCCGATAGGGCCTCCGTTCCAGGTTCCCGAGCCGAAGTCGGCATGAACAGGCGCGGCGGGTCCGATGGTGGTGATGTAGGTGGCGGAGTTTGCGGATACAGGCATGGTATCCACTGGGGTGTTCCAGATGTTATCGGCGGGAAGTATGGTGCAGGCGCCAATGGAAGGGGCTTGGGCGTATATCCCGCTAGAGATTAGAAGTGCGAGTAAAGAAGGGCGGATCAAGCTTAAGGACATGAAGGCTCCGGAAAGTGATGCCTTCATTATGAAGCAGGACTGGTACTTTCGCTATCAGGGTTTATGCTTAGAGATCGCTGCTATGTAACTGAGATATCCTTACCAATGATTTATTGCGGGGGGTAGCCTGTGCGTCATTAATGGTGTTTTGTCCCGCTTTCTCCAGTACTCGCCGCGCGTGTTCGGTTACTCGTGAGAGTTGACAATTAGCGCGAGAGCGCGACCAGGGGGTCGCGCGCCGACGAGGGCGTCCGCCCCACCTTGCTTTTCCTTGTGGTTGGGCTGCTTGGGTTGGTTGGTTGGGTTGGCTGGTTGGGTTCGGACCGGCGCGGGTCCGTTAAGATTGAAGGATGGACCGAATCGCGGATCACGAAATTGAAGGGATGTTTGTGAGGCGCTGGTCGCCGAGGGCGATGAGCGGGGACGCAGTGGGTGACGAGACTTTAATGCAGTTGTTTGAAGCGGCCCGGTGGGCACCGTCGTCGGCGAATGGCCAGCCGTGGCGGTTCGTGTATGCGCGCGCCGGGACGCCGTTCTTCGCGCGGTTTCACGATTTGCTGGCGCAGGGGAACAAGAGTTGGTGCTCGCGGGCGGGCGCTTTAGTGGTGGTTATTTCGAAGAAAGTATTCGACAACGGGCGTCCTTCGCCGACTCATTCCTACGATACAGGAGCGGCTTGGATGAGCCTGGCACTGGAGGGGTCGGCGCTGGGGCTGGTGGTTCACGGGATGGCGGGCTTCGACTACGACCGGGCGCGGGTGGAGCTTGGGGTGCCGGAGGAATACGCGGTGGAGGCGATGTTCGCGGTGGGGTATCCAGGGCGGATTGACGATTTGACGGACGTGGAAAGGGAGCGGGAGGTGCCGAGCGGACGGCGGCCGGTGAGCGACTCTGTGTTTGAGGGATCTTTTGGCGGGTGAGTACCTTGTATTGCCAGCGGAGTTAAGACAGGAGGCAAGGATGTTCCAGGCATGACGACACGGGAAGCGCTCCACCATCTGGTTGATGAATTACCGGAAGAGCAGGCGGAACTCGCACGCCTCTGGCTGGAGGATCTCCGCTTTGCCGCGGACGAGGATGGGCCTCCGCTCGATGTCGAGGCGCTGGCGTCGATCGACCGCGGGCTTGCTGATGTTGCGGCAGGCCGTATGAAGCCCCTCGCCGAATACGAGCGCGAACGCGGCCTGTGAAATATCAAATCAATGTTGCGCACGAAGCTGGGAAGGTACTTGACCGCGTCGGTCGGCCCACGAGCGTCGCATCCGGCAACAAATCATTCATTTGTCTGAAGTTCCATTGCAGTCCAATTATTCGATGAAATGAATCGGATTTTTTGGTGTGAGTACGAACGTACTTGATGCAACAGTACCGGAATAGCGATAACCTTAGTCCCATGCGTGACGTGGAAAACAGTATACTGTAACTCTGATGGGGTTAACCGGGTTGGCGCTTATTTTCGATATGGATGGGGTGTTGATTGACTCCACATCCACCCATACGGAGGCATGGCTGCTGTATTTAAAGCGGCAAGGGATTGAGATTCCTGAGATTGAAGATCGGATGCTGGGGAAGCGAAACGACGCCATCGTGCGGGATTTTTTCCATGGTTTCCCCTTGTCAGACGAGGAAGTACTGGAGCACGGGGCGCGGAAAGAGCAGCTTTACCGCGACATGATGAGGCCGAAGTTGGAATTGCGGATGGTTCCGGGGGTGATCGAGTTTCTGGAACGGCACCGGAATTTGCCGATCGGGCTCGCGACTAACGGCGAACCTGCGAACGTAGACCTGGTGCTGTATGGTGCCAATATCCAGAAGTACTTTCGGGCCGTGGTGAGTGGGCATGAAGTACGCCTTCCGAAACCGCATCCGGATATTTATTTAAAAGTGGCGGAATTGTTAGGGATTTCGCCGGGTAATTGTGTTGTCTTCGAGGATTCGTTAACGGGGATTGAGGCGGCGCGCGGGGCTGGCATGCGGGTGGCTGGACTGACAACGACGCTGGCGGCGCTTCCCGGAGCGGACTTTGCGGTTCCCGACTTTCTCGACGCCGGGTTAGAACCATGGCTGCAATCCATCGCCTCATCCGCGGCTGTCTAATTGCGCTGGCGACGGCTGCCGCGCTTGCGGCCCAGCCGGCGAAGCTGTCTCTCGAAGAGGCCAGCTCAAGGCGCCCCCCCAGCTTTGCACCCGTGTTTGAAGGGCAGCAGATTTCCGTGGAAGGGGTGGTTGCGGCGCGTTCGATCCATTTACGGGATTATAGCCATCTGGTGATCGAGGACGGCTCCAGCCGCGGTTTGACGTTGGAAGGCAGCGATGAATTGTTCGCCGCGATGGAACCGGGGGACCACGTTGGCGTGGATGGATTGCTGGTAAACCGGGCGGGACTTCCGGTATTACAACCTAAGAATATTTACATCATTGGGCGGGTTGCGCCTCCATTGGCCCGGCGGACAACCGTATCCGAATTGAACGGATTTGGATTGCTGGGAACGCTGATTGTGGTGGAAAGCTACGTGATCGCGACGGGAGACAATTCCGGCGGCGATGTGATTCTGATTGGCAGTCCGCGAGAGGTGCCGATCCGGGTATTTCTGCCGCGCGATTCGCGCTCGAACGGGATCGGGTTGAGCCGCCTTACGCCGGGAGACCGGGTAAGCGTGATCGGATTTAGTTCCCAATACTGTCCGGTTCCGCCGCACGACCGGTTCTTTCAGATATTGATTGGCGACGCATCGGCGGTGAAGTTGCTGGAACGAGGGTGGATTGTGCCTCCGGAAGGCGTGCTGCTGGGATTGATAGTGGTTGGGTTGGCGCTGGGGCTGTGGTGGATTCGGGAACGGGCGATGTCCGACCAGCGGGGCAGGCTGCGGGCGATGACAACGCTGGCCGAGGAGGCGATCTCCGCGACGTCGCCAGCCGAAATTTCAAAGAAACTGCATGACACGCTGGCGAAGATGTTGCGGGCGAGCGATGTGTGCCTTTATTTGCATAACAAGAGCATGGGGACGCTGGATCGAGTGCCAACGGCGTCCGACCCGGAACCGCGCTCGCTTAGCATTCAAACGCCGGCGGGACAGTTTGCATCGGCGGTGGCGTTGAGTTTCCGCAACCGCACGCTGCTGCATGTTCCCGATACGGGGAAGAGTCCGATTTTGCAGGGGGAGCCGGATGAAGACCTGCCGAAGGCGGTGCTGTTTGTACCGATGTTCGCGCAGCATGATTTGCTGGGCATGATGGTGATCAAATATAGCACCAAGCGACGCAGCACCGGGGTGGACGAACAGGTGAGTTTGCAGCATCTGGCGAACCAGATTGCTACCTCACTGAAGCTGCAGGAGCAGCAGTCGATGCGGGAACAACTGCTGCGAAGTGAGAAGATGGCGGCGGCGGGACAGTTGATTTCGGGAGTGGCGAACGAGCTGCGGCGGCCGCTGGATGCGATTGACCGGCTGGCGAGCCGGATTCTGATGGTGCGTCCGGCTGTCCTGCCCGAAGACGATTTGCGGGAAATTTCCTTTGAGGCACATAGAGGATCGGAGATTGTCCGTCGGCTGGTTTCGTTCGTCGATCCGGAGCAGACGGAAACGAAGCCGTTGAACGTGAATGGGGTTCTAAGCAGCCTGATGGAATTCCGGGAGCGCGAGTGGAATTTGAAGGGCTTGCAGGCCCGGGACAACCTGCCGGAAGGCAGCCTGCTGGTATTGGGCAATCAGAGCCAAATAGAGCAGGTGATGCTGAATCTGCTGGTGCATGCCGAGCAATCGTTGACCGGGGCGCCGGTGAAGACGATCTCGGTTTCGAGCCGCGTGATCGGGCGGCATGTACGAATCACGATCGACTATTCGGATCATACGCGGGATGCCGGGCAGGGCGATCCGTTCGACGATCAGCCGAGCGGGAGCGATTTGGGCTTGCAGGTGTGCCGGGCGATTGTCCAGGGGCATGGCGGCGAGATCCGGCTGCTTCGCAACCTGTCTACCGGGGCGCGGTTTGAGGTGGAATTGCCGCTGCACCAGTATTTGCAGCGGGGGCTGGACGACACGATCGACGCTTCACGGCGCGCAAACCACTCGTTGACGATCCTGATAGTGGAGCCGGAGGTTCCAACGCAGCGCATGCTGCTGGGCTTTCTGAGCGCTCGCGGACACAGGGTGGTGCCGGTGCGCAGCGCCGAAGAGGCAACTGAAATGGCGCAGCGGCTGCGATTCGATGTTGCGTTCTGCTCGGTTCGGCTGGCGGGAATGAACTGGGTGGAGTTTTTCGACCGGACCCGAAGACTGATTGGGGCGTTTGTGCTGATGGCGGAGGGGCAGGATCCGGAGGTTTCACGGGCGTTTAAAGGCGGCGAGGGCTTTTTGTTGAGCAAGCCGGTGGATGAGATGGAAACGCAGCGGCTGCTGGTGACGATAGAGGAACGCAACGAGACGTTGTCGCGTCGGTAGAATGAAGATTATGCGCGTACTTGTTTTGCTGGTTGCCGCGTTGAGTTTAATGGCGGCGGAGAAGTATAACGGGCCTAAGCCGTTGAAGGCCGATATTCCGTACCTGATGCACGCCGATACGCTGATTGAGACTGAGGCGGTGGAGGCGCGCGAGGAGACGCGAAAGGACGCGACCATCGCCGTGGTGCCGGGAGCGGCGGCACGGGCGAAGACGCCGCTGGCTGAGCCGATTTTTATCATGCGCACCGAAAAGCTGTCGGCGGAAAAACTGTCGGCATTCAAGATGGACGTCAAGAACGGCAACCGCGAAGTGGTGATCTCACAGAAGAAGCAGAGGAACGCGTCGAAGCCGATCTATTTGAACGCGACGCGGCTGGCGGACAATCTGTGGAAAGTGGAAGTGGACCAGAGCCTGGAGAACGGGCAGTACACGCTTTCTCCGGAAGGTTCGAACCAGACGTTTAGCTTTGAAGTTTATTGAGGGATGCGGCGACGTAAAAGTCGAAGCTAAAGCGGAGGGCGACTGCGGGTCCGGAGTCGCCGTCGGATCGGTTTGAACTTTTGGCGCCTTCCGTATGCCTATGAGCCCGGCAGCCAGTGTTTCTGACTTGGCGCTTTTTCATCAGTGTACCGGCAAATCGGCCATTCCCAGGGCGGCTTGCTTAATCCTAAATCCGGCAGTTGAATTCGCCCGGAACCGGATAGGTCTTTAGCCCACAGGCAGTTGCAAGGGAATCAGTTATCACCAGAATGGTGAACTGCGAAGGAGTTGAAATTCGGAGCTATTTTGACGGCTTGCCGCGATCCTCTGGATTTGAACTGCCAGATTCAGGTTAACTGGGTGTGTGCTTCACTCAAGCGGGTACGGTCTGGCAGCGTTTCGTTTGGTTGGCGGATTGGGGCCCACGTCCCGCTTCCAGCAGCGG
>JANYCV010000225.1 GCA_025360145.1 Acidobacteriaceae bacterium | reverse complement strand
GCGGCTGTTCCGATGAATCCACGACGCGTGAAGTTGGCATCCATATGGTTTGATGCTACACGATTCGGAGAGGCGGCACGAGGGCGTGCCGCGCCGACCCGGGGGTCCGCCCTACCTTTCCAGGGAGTAGCCTTTTCGGGCGGGCGGCGGGCTGTGCTGCCCATGGGCTTTTTTGTCCAGCCGGGATTTTGCGAAACAGAGCCAATTTCCCGGCTGGATGGCGCCCCGGCGAATCCGCGGTGTTGAGTTTGTTCGTGCGATTCGGGCACGAACGGCTATTCAATTGTCAAAGATCCGTGGGGCAGCGCTTCCTTCGAGGCTTCCTCTTTTTGCCCGGTTTGGAATTTGCGAAACAGAGCCAAATGTCCTGAACCGGACCTGCTTTCCAAGCGTCAGAATAGCCGATAGATGTCTTAGGCCGAAATTCTGGTTTTGGGAACTGCCGTGTTTAGTGTAGGTTAGGAGCTGAAAATAGTTGTGATCCGGTTTTTTGGTGAGCTTCCGGGTCGTTTTCGAGGGTAGTTGGAAACGATTTAAAGGACGTTTGCAATTGCAACGGAGCCCTAATGTTTGGGGGCAAGTTTAGCTTTACCGGAAGATGGGTATGTGCTTCACTCAGGTAATTACTACGGCAGCAGCTCACCCAGGTGGGGCGGGCCCCCTGGCCGAAGCGGGACGAAGGCCCCAATGCGCCAGCCACACGAAACGCTGCGATACCGTACCCACTTGAGTCAAGCACATACCCACTTACCGTTAATCCCAAAAACGGCAGCCGGTCATAGCCCGACCCGGCAAGCAATTGAACCGGCAGGGGTTCGAACTGCTCCGCACTCCACCGTACGGGTGACAAGCGCAACAGCTTGGCGATAGGCGGGTTACGCAGTTTATGACCGGTGAACTGCCATTTTTAGGTTAATGCGCTCAGGAAAGGGAAAGTGAGCGGCCACATTAGCCTGGGGTACACCGGCTAGAGAGTTTCGTGAACTAGTAAATTGTTCCGCGTACGCATCGACAACGAGCGAAAGAGCGCGAGCAGGAGCTCGCGCGCCGACGAGGGCGTCCGCCCTACCTTGCACTTTGGTTTAGTTGCGCATTGTCAACACTAGACGACAGACTCCTAGACGTTGCCGGCGCGCATCTGCCCGGCCAGATGATCGGTAGCCCGCATCGATAGCGCAAGTATTGTCATCGTCGGATTTTGCGATCCGCCGGTTACGAAGCTGCTGCCGTCTACTACCAATAGATTCTTGATGTCGTGCGATTGGTTCCATTTGTTCAGCACGCTGGATTTAGAATTGTCGCCCATGCGGCATGTTCCCAATTCGTGAATGCTGTAGCCCGGCGGGAACATCTTGTCGTTCCGGTTTAGCACCTCAAACCCGGCGCCGTGGCAGACTTCGCCGATGGTCTCCACTGCGTCCTTCGCCATCTGGAATTCGTTGTCGCCGTACTTGGCCTCGAAGTGCAGGACAGGGATGCCCCAGGCATCCACCACATCCTGATTGATCCGGACGTGGTTTTCAAATCTTGGCAGCACTTCTCCCATGAGCGTGCAGGAAAAGGCGGCGCCTCGGTGGCTGTCCAGGGTCTTTTGCAACTCTTCGCCCCACTGCGGGAAATACTTCGCGTCCGGCGTGCCGCCGGTGCTGAAATCGAGGGCGTATCCGCGGAGGAAATTCTTCTCCGGTTTGGTTTTGTCCAGATTGCGGAATCGTGGAATGTATCCGCCGCCGCCCACCAGTCCGCGGCCGCCTTTGCCGTCTCGCGCTTCGGGGATTGTCGCTACTACGCTGTTCGACATATAGAACTGATCGTGCAGATAGCGGCCCAACACGCCGCTGGAATTGGCGATTTTCGAATTCAGCAGGATGCGGGTGCTTTCCAGGCACGACGCGCCTACTATCACGGCGCGCGCTTTTACGTGCATTTCGCGGCGGGAATGACGGTCCAGGAAATTTGCTCCGTTTGCAAGGCCCGTGTTCTTATCTACCGTTACATCGCGCACTACGGCATTGGGGACTATGGTTAGATTGCCCGTGGCCATGGCATCCGGCAACAGCAGATTCATGGAACTGGCGAATTGTCCGTTGCCAAGGGCGCGGCGCATTTTGGTCACGACGATGCCGCGCGTCTTTGCCGATTCGGCGAAGCGTTTGGTTGCGCCGCTGTCCGGCGAATTGTCCTCTATGAAGATGCCATCTGGCAGTTGCGGTAATCCTTCCTTGCGGCCGGCTACGCGGAAGATGGGTTCTACCTGATCGTAATAGGGCGCCAGATCGGCGTAGCTGATGGGCCAGTTTTCGCCGAAACCGTCGTGATCCCTGGCTTTGAATTCGTAGTCGCTTAGGCGGAACGACATGCGGGCCCAGAAGAGCGACTTGCCGCCGATCATGCGGACGCGTACCCAATTGTAGGGCTGCTGTGGATCGTGGGTGTAAGGAACTTCTTTCTCATCTACCCAGTGGTTGGCGTTGAACTCGTTGGCCTGGAAGACGTGCGGCAGCTTTCCCGGTTTCCCGAAACCGCGATAGGGAAGTTCGTAGACCGGCTTGAGGCCGCGGTTCTTCTCAAAGTCGACCAGAGGTCCGGCATCGAGCAGCAGACACTTGATGCCTTTTTTCGTGAGGTTGTATGCGGCCATTCCTCCGGACGCGCCGGAGCCAATGATTAAGACGTCGTATTCTTTCGCGGGCATTGTTATTTTCCTTCTTGTTTGTGGCTGGGGCGGACGAAGGCGTCCGCCGCGGTCCTGGGGGACCGCGCCACCTCTGGCTTGGTGAGCATTTAGTCGAGCGGATACCAGTAGAGACCTATTCCGCCGCCGCGGCGTCCGCCCGTTGCGCCGGCCGCGGTGACCCATTCGCGCGAGTTCAGGGTCGCGGTGCGGATATCCTGTTTTACTTCGCGAAGGAAACGGGTGAATGGATCGGCGGGTGGATCGAAGGTCCACGCTTCGCGGAGAGGTCCGAGTAGCGTGCCGGCTTGCGGGGTATCCAGATTGGCGAATGGTTTTTTGAAGTGCTTTTCGGCCTGCGTGTTCAACCAATCCAGCCCCGAGCGATAGAGCTGCTGGCGCTCCTCTAAAGACTGCCCGATCAGGAAGTCGAGGAATTCGGCTGCGTTCGCTTCCGCCGCGCCTGGAGCGCTGTTGATGGAGGGCAGAATGATGTCGCCCAGCTTTCGTAATGCAGCGAGCTGCGGCGGAGAGAAGAAATGCGTGACCGTGTTGCCGGCATCGTCCGCCATGGCGGTTTCGAGTTTTGGAGCTGTGGCAGCTATCGGCGGCGGCACGGGCCTTGCCGAGTCCTGCGCTATCAAAACGGCTGGCACGGCGGGTGCGGCGATCAGGGATTGGACAAAGCGCCGGCGCTTCATTTATACCTCCTTGACCACCTTCAGCAGCGCCTTTAACGATGTATCGGTGGCGTGCATCTTGCCTTTCGGGCTTTTCCAATGGGTTTCGAGGGTGAAGGTTTCTTTGTATCCGCTTTTCAGCAGTGCGCGGATCTGGGAGAGGTTATCGAAGTCGCCGTCGCCCACTGCACACCATTCTATTTTGCCGTCCGCGCCTTTTTTGTAGTCGCGAAGATGGACGTGAAAGATGCGGGCTGCGTCGAGTTTGGCGTAGCCATCCGGGAATGATTTTTCGCCGGCTGCGCCTGCGTTGTTGGGGTCCCACGTGAGGCCGAGGTTGCTTTCCTTGACGTGCTTCAGCAGTTCGGCCGACTGTGCGCCGGTTTCGATGTAGCTGCCGCCTACGTTTTCGAGTGCCAGACGGAAGCCGCCGGTCTTTGCTCTGCGGGCCGCCTCTTTCTGGAGTTCGTAAATTCGCGCGTAGTCTTTGGGAGAGGGAGTTTCGCCGGTGCGGTAGGTGAAGCCGAAGGTACGGATCTTGTCCGTACCGAAAGCCTTTGCGCGCTCCATGGCGGCATCGAGCAGCTTCCACTGTTCGTCTAGCGCCTTTTGGCCTTCGGCGGTTTCCGGCGGCAGCGGCACCTTGAAGAATCCGGTTCCCTCTATCGACACGCGGATCTTGTGCTGATCGAGAATGGTGCGGGCTTCGCGGATCTTTTCTATCGGTTGAGCGGTGTTGTATTTGCCCCAGACGTTTCGGATCTCCGCCCAGCTCAGGCCGAATTCGCGGAGGAACTTGGCGGCGGTGGTGACGTCTTCGTCGATCTCGTCGGTAGTGACGCCTAGTTTCATTTGGTCGAGAGGCAGGGCCAGCAGGCGGTGGAACGGAAATGCCAGCGCGGACGCCGCTAGCGCCTGGCGACGAGTGAAGAAAGACATGCGGTGATTATATCGTGATGGCGGTGGACGGGAGTCTTTCGAGTGATTTGGGCAGGCCGGACGGCGCGGCTCTCCATCGTCCCGCTGCCGCTAGCGAAAACAGAGTCTCCACGCGGGCGAACGCGCCAGCCGCGAAATGGCGCAAGACCATACCCGCGCGAATCGGGCACCTACGCAGCTTCGTCAATAAAGAGAGGGGTACGGAACTTCATTGATAATCCAATTACCTGAGTGAAGCACATACCCGGCAAGCGGTTTTCGCCTCCGAAATAAACAGCCCGCGACACGCCCTGCTTATTCCACAATGGACTGCATCACGGCATTCTCGAAATCACGATCCAACTGCCGGTTGGGATTATCGGTCTGAATCATCAGAATTCCTACGATTTTCTCTTTAGGGTCGACCCAAAAATGGGTTCCATACGCGCCGTCCCATCCAAAACTGCCTGTCGAGACGCGGTTGCCAGCGGCTATCGGGTCGCTGACTACTTGTACGCTGAGCCCAAATCCGCGGCCCGGTGCGCGGCCGGCGAATGTTTCCGGCACGAATACCGACGCCATCAACTCCACCGACTTCGGGCTCAACAGTCGCTTCCCGTTCAACTGGCCGCCTTCCAATAGCATCTCGCCGAACTTGGCATACTCTTCGGCGCTGGCCATCAGCCCGCCCCCGCCCGAAAAATAGTTAGTACTGAACAACCGGTTAATAGCCTCCGTTTTTTGCAGGACATCCCCGGCGCGATGATAGGTGCTCGGGATCCGGGGCAAGCGGTCTTCATCCGGGTGGAAGAAGATATCCTTCATCCCAAGGGGATCGAAGATACGCAGCCGTAGAAACTTATCGAAGGTTTGGCCGGACGCAATCTCGACGATACGCCCCAGAGTGTCGAAGGCGGCGAGGGGACTGTAGGTCCATCGCGAACCGGGCTGGAAATCCAGCGGCGTGGTGCCCAGCCTGGGAATGAAGTCGGCCAGTGTATCGCCGGGCTTTCTGGCGATTCCCGGCATTTCCGAACTGCTGGCCGGACCGCTGCCCAGACCGGAAACATGTGTCAGAAGATCTTGAATTGTGATTTCGCGGGTTGCCGGGACGGTATAAAACTGGAGTGGCGGCGCCGGAGAACCGGCCGTTGCGGCAGGGCTCGAAGGGCGCTCCTGTGTCACGGCCACTTTCATGCCTTTGAACTCGGGAATGAACCTCGATACCGGATCGTTGAGGCGTAGCTTGCCCTCCTCCATCAGCATCAGTATGGCTACGCCGACGACAGGCTTGGACATCGACCAGATCCGGAAGATGGAACTCTTCGCCATTGGCTTACTGGAGTCCAAATCCATTACGCCATGCGCTTCCAGATGCGCGATGCGGCCCTTGCGCGCCACGAGCGTGACGGCTCCCGAGATTTGGTGCGAATCAATGTGACTTTGAACCGTCTCGTGAATTCGCAGTAGACGTTCCGCCGAAAGGCCGACGCCTTCTGGTTTCGCCTCCGGAATGGACGCCGCCATCAAAGGCAGCGCGACTAATACGGAAAATACAAAACTTACCCTGAAACGCATGGTGGACTCCCGCTCCAATCTAAATATCTAACCCTAGAAGTCTATCGCAACCCGCGGCAAGCTTACGCGCCGCCTGGACGGGATTACCCGGCGCGTCCACGCGATCCGGAACAAAGCGCAAAAACGCGCAACGGTATTGCCCCATCTAATATATCCATAGCTTGTAAATTCGAGATCCACCAAAAAGAATGTCCAAAAGGCTCCAAGGGCCGCATCGCTCATCGATTCCAGTCTGAATGTCCATAGCTTGTAGATTCGATTCCAGGTGGTGGGGCGGACCCCAGGTCCGCGCGGCACGCCCTCGTGCCGCCTCCCCGAAAATGCCACGACAAAGGGGGGGGCGATGCTGCCGGCGCAACCGATCGTATGCCAACGCTCGCGGATTAGGCACGAGCCGCCATGCAGTAAGCGCAGCCTATGCGGGAACTCGCTTTTCTTGCCAGGATGTCTTAGCCGAAAATCCAGCGCCGATCCCTTTCTCGGATAGTGAATCCGATATCCACCCTGATCCTTCGCAATTCACATTCTGTCGGCTTTGGCAATTCGCACAAGCTGTTGAGCGATATCCTCAGGGGAAAGAACGAAATCTATACACCCGCTTGCTATCGCGCTCTCAGGCATATCTGGCTGTCCAGCTGTGTCCGGCTTCTGCGCGATGGTGATACCCCCAACTTGCTTAATGCCGCATAGCGCAGCGGCCCCATCGCCATCATATCCAGAGACAATGACAGCGATAAGTTTGCCATCCCAGTACTGCGTCAGCGAACGCAGAAAAACTGTAATCACATCGGGCCATCCCCTAGGTTTTGAGATCGGCTTTAGGCGGAACTCTCCATCAAGAACGTGCAAATCCCGATTTTCCGGAATGATGAACACATGGTTGGGTTCGATAAGCAATCGTTCCGAGATCAGTTCGACCGGCATCTTCGTGTAGCGCGGGAGAAGCTTGTGGAGCGTGGCGGCTGCGGTTCTCACGTGATTAACGATCACGACGGCGACATCCATATCGGCTGGCAGATGCCGTAGTAGCCGGGTATAGGCGTCAAGACCGCCTGCCGAACCGCCCACGCAAACAATAGGAAAGTCTTTTGAAATACTCTCATCTTTCATTAACAATCACTCCGCTTCGTCTGTCTCACTCCAGAATGCAGCTCCAGGAGAGATTGCGCATCCGAATCGATTCAGGGCCGCGCGCAACACTTCCTCAAGATTGTACTTACGTTCAATGCGTGGGAAGTTCAAAAATCACGGAACTGGCGCAGGCTGTTTGCCTAAACGGCTGATGCGTTGGCGGGAGTATTGATATCAAAGTTAACGCAGTAGTAAAATTGGGGCGAATTTACACCACCAAAAACGACACCAAATAGCCCCGAAAGGTTTTTCAACGCACAATTATGATACTACCCGATTGCTGCTACGGCGGCTTCCGGGTGGTGATAGATTAAGGTGGGTACGAAAAATGGCTAAGCGCCGCCCGGACACAAAAAGTGAAGAGGAAGCGATGACGCGGAATAAGCCTCCAACGGTGGAGATTCCCCCTCCAAAAAGTGGCGATATATCCCCTTTGGGAAGCTCGCTCGGCGGGGATGGCGATGGCGCGGAGTACCCGAAACCGAATCACTTCCTGATTGCTGCGCTAGGCGCTTCTGCCGGCGGCCTTGAAGCCTTCGAAAATTTCTTCAAGCACATGCCGGCCGATGCCGGCATCGCTTTTGTCGTCGTCCAGCACCTTGCCCCCGATCATCCGAGCGCCTTGGCGGAGTTGTTGGGGCGGCGTACCCGGATGGCCGTCACGGAGGCACGGGACAATACGCAAATCGTTCGCGACCGGGTATATATTATCCCCCCAAACGCCACGCTGACGATCGAGAATTGCACGCTGCGAGTGATGGAACCGGCCCAACCTCACGACCGGCGAACGCCAATCGATATCCTCTTCAGCTCGCTCGCAGAAGACTGCGGCGAAAATGCAGTGTGCATAATACTCTCGGGCACGGGCACGGACGGCACACTCGGACTCAGGGCAATCAAAGAGCACGGCGGCATGACCCTGGCCCAGACCCTGAAATCCGCCAAGCACGACGCAATGCTCCGCAGCGCGATCGCAACCGGTCTGGTGGACCATGTATTGCCCGTGGAGGAGATGCCGGCGAAACTCCTGGAGTATGCCGCTCACCTGAGTTCGGTCAACGGCAACGGCAAGTCGAGCAGCATTCAAGAGCAGATAGGCGCGCGCCTTGGTAAGATCTATGCCCTGCTCCGGCGCAGGACCGGTCACGATTTTGGTCAGTACAAACGGAATACGTCCATACGGCGTCTTGAGCGCCGCATGAAAGCATTGCAGATTGATACCGTCGATCAGTATATTCAATTGCTGGAGCGCCGGCCGGAAGAAGCGGATAAGCTTTTCAACGACCTTCTGATCGGCGTCACCCGGTTCTTTCGCGATCCCGAAGCATTTGAGACGCTCGACCGTGAGGTGATTCTTAAGCTGTTTGCAGGCAAGAACGCCGGAAGCCAGATTCGCGTAGGCGTCGTGGGGTGCGCGTCGGGAGAAGAAGCGTACTCCATTGCCATCCTCCTTTGCGAGCATGCGTCCACTTTGGATAACGCTCCCAAGCTACAGATTTTTGGCACTGATATCGATGAACGGGGATTGGAGATCGCCCGCAAGGGCCGCTACCCGGAAAGCATTGCGGAGCACGTGAGCGCCGAACGCCTGGACCGCTACTTTAGCAGGCAGGATGCGCCTTCCAGGTCAACCGGGACGTACGTGAGATCTGCATTTTCTCAAACCATAGTTTTATTAAAGCCCCCCCGTTTTCGCGCCTGGATTTGATCTCTTGCCGAAATGTAATGATCTATCTGGGGCCGGATCTGCAACAAAGGATCATCCCGCTGTTCCATTACGCACTGCGTTCCGGCGGCTTTCTATTTCTCGGTCCCTCGGAGAATACTTCGTCCCATCGGGAACTGTTCGGGGTGATCGATAAGAAGCACCGGCTTTTCCTACGCAAGGAGAGTCTGCCTCGTCCTGCGGTCAAGTTTCCGCTCGTTGAAATCAGCCGCCCAAAGCGGGCCGGTGACAACCAACCTGAAGCGGAAGACCGAGACCTCCCGAAACAGATGGAGCGCGTCATTTTGAAGCGGCATGGGCCGGCCTGCGTGATTGTGAAGGAGAACGGGGATGTTGTATATTTCTCCGGCCGGATCAGCCGCTTCCTGGAACAGCCGACGGGCAGCCCAGACAGCAATGTGGTAAACATGGCGCGGGAAGGCTTCCGGATTCCTTTGCGCACCGCCCTCCATCGGGCGGTGACTGCTCACGAGCGCGCTGTTCAGAAGCAGGTTTCTGTTCAGATGGATGGCGGGTTGAGTCGTTTTTACCTAACCGTAGAACCGCTCAGCGAGTTCCCGGACGCGAATCTTTACAT
>JANYCV010000219.1 GCA_025360145.1 Acidobacteriaceae bacterium | reverse complement strand
CTGCCATCCCCCCAGAATCGTGTCCACCCCTCGATTCCAGCTCTTACCGAACTTCTTTCCTCTTCCAAAGGGCAACTCGCCCACGGCGCTCAAAGTGAAACGGTGCGGCACATCGTAGGCGGCATTCGAATGCTCGCAGCGCAAGCAGTAAGCACTGCGGATGGACCCCGCGCTGCTCCAGACACCGTCTGAGATATCTGTCATGAGCTTGGACCAGGTGTAACCGACGATCAGACTGAGGCCATCCGTGTATCGCTTGGTGAAGTGGACCTGCAGCGCTTCGTACTCGGAGTTGCCGATGCCGGTGCCGTTCGCCGACACGGTTTGCCAGAGGGGAAACGGACGAACCAGTTGGCCGTACTGGACTTGCTGCTGTGCCAGTGGGCCGGTGGTAACAGTGCCGAAGAACGGATTGTTCACCAGCGTCAGTTGGTTTCCGAGGGCCCTATTCTGCGGCGTCAGTTCATTCATCGACGAGCCCCCCCACGCCAAGTGTGTTCCCTTATTTCCCACATACGCCACCTGGAGCAACGAACTCGTCGAGAGGCTGCGTTGAATCGAAAAATTCCACTGTTGGTTGTAAAGTGTTTTGAGTGTCGAAGGAAGCGCGCTGGACAGACTCTGCCCGATGGCGGAAAGCAAGCCTTGCGAACTGCCCGGCGGGTAGAAATAACCGGTCGAGAATGGATCGCTCATCAAAGTATTGGGATGGACGCCATCCACGGAAGCCACCCAAGGGGTGGACGTTGTGAAGGCTCCACTGGTGAATTGACGCGTCGCCCCGGCGTACGGAACCCCGTAGAATATCCCGTAAGCCGTCCGGATGACTGTTTTGTCGTTCAGCGAATATGCGATTCCCAGCCGTGGGCTCGCCTTCCACTCGACCCCGCGAATCGCGTGATTTTTGAGGCTATTTTCGCCGCCGCCGGCGAAAACGTATCCGCCAGTAACATTCCATGGCGATTGCCCGGTGAAAGGATTGGTCAACTTGCTTGAAATCGGGTTGGCCACATAAGGATCGATGGCGGCCATCCGGTTGTAGCGCTCGGTCGTCCCGGTCTCTTGTTCCAGCCGGAAACCAACATTGATGGTCAACTTCCGCGTCCACTTGATATCGTCCTGGATGAACTCGGCGAAGTAGTGATTGCCGTTGGCCGTCCGGGCGTAATAACCGGCGCTCCCGTTATCGCCCGCTCCCAGCAACATGGAAGCCACCGCGTCGCCCGCGGTCGATGATACTGTTCGCGCGTTCGGACCTTGCGTCATATCGGCGCCGAAATTCATCAGCAGGGGGTTGGTTTGCAGGAAGTTCAGAAAGTAATCCCGGTGCTCCCCTCCAACCGTAACCGTATGCTTGCCCATGACCCGCGCCACGCTAGCGGAAAAGATGTAGTCCAACTCGTGGCTCTCGTAGTAGGGACCACTCTGGTTCCCCAGGAGGGAGTATCCCTGCACACCAATACCGGGGAACTCTTCCACATCGCCCTCTTTCAGGTAGTTCTCTGTGCTGACAGGCAAGCCCAAAGTCGTTAGCTTAAATCCCAGCCCGTTGCTGGGACGAAGGGCGTTAAACCGGTTCACTCCCGCGCGCAACTCAAGTACCGTGGCGTCTCCCAGGGTCTGGGTGTAACCGAGGGCGGCGTTTTGCGAATGCACCGTCATCGGGCCAAAACCGGTATCCGCCAGATTCCTGTAGTAATTCGGGGAACCAGCGACATTGTACAAATTGCTATATCGCACGAACACCCGTTTGTTACCGCTGAAATTATGATCCACCTTGGCGGTAATCTGCTGCAGCGGGTTGGCGCTGACGGCGGTCGCCGCCAGATTGTTCGTCAGGCCAGGCAAGTTCGGCGCCGGCCAGTACGTCGCGGCATTCGTCCCCACCTTGTCCATGAGATTGGCCGGAATCCGATTCCCCGGAAATGGCGTCCGTAGGAATTGGCCCGCATTATTGGGGTCCGCGATGGTGCTGAAGGGGTTGTATAGCGTCTTCAATTGGCCCGCGGCATTAAGGGCTCCGGAAAAATCTCCGGTCCGTTCCGCGGCAGTGGGCACCGTGAAGAGGGTGAACGCGCCCGCGTTATTGATATCTCTTTCGTACACCCCGAAGAAGAACGTCTTGTTCTTAATGATGGGACCGCCGACCGAGCCGCCAAATTGGTTCTCGTGCAGCGGCGCGATCTTCGCACCGGACCGGTTGGAGAAGAAGTTGTTGGAGTTAAGGCCGTTGTTACGTAAGAAGTCAAATGCAGTGCCGTGAAACGCATTCGTCCCCGACTTCGTAACCATGGTGGTGATTCCGCCACCGCTGCGACCGTAACTGGCGGAATAGCTGTTGGTCTGGACGCGCATCTCGTCCACGCCATCCACCGACGGCAGCATCGTCAGACCCATAATGCCTGGAATATCGCTCTGGTTCAGGATTGAGATGCCATCCTGCTGGAAATCGGAAGTCGACTCCAGCCCGCCATTGAACGAGTACCGGATGGCGCTGGTGAAAAAATTGCTCGAGTAGTTGTTTTGCGTCGAAGGCTGGACGCCCGGTTCAATTGCCATCAGCGTCAGAATGTTCCGGTTGATGATGGGCAGATCGACGATCGATTTGTTGTTCACCACTCCGCCGAGCGTCGCGTTCGATGGGTCGACCATTTGGACCTGGCTTGAGACTTCGACCGTTTGAGCAGATGTACCGAGTGTTAACGTGATATTGAGACCGGCTTCCTGCTTCGCCTGTAAAGGAAACCCGTTTAGCACATAGGTTTGAAACCCGGGGGCTTCGGCTGTGACCTTGTACGTACTGGGGATCAAATTGTTAATCAAGTAGACGCCGTCCTGATTGCTGGTGGCCGTAAAAGACACGCCGCGCGAGATGTCGGTCGCCGTGACCTTGACATTGGGCGCCACTGCTCCGGCAGGATCGTTCACAATACCCGAGACGGAGGCCAGAAAACTTTGCGCGCGCGCGTCGGCTTGGGTGAGTAGCATGAACCCAACGGCGACCAGCGATATTTTCAGGTAGAAATTCGATCGGTAAAGCCCAATCGATGTGGAGCAGCTTCGCTTTGTCATTTGCCATTTCCCTTTCAACTTGGAGAGCTTAGAGCCTTGGCCTAAAAAATTGGCTTTGCGGACTATATCACAACAGGGTCTGTCGCTTAAGCGCTCATGAGACCGTCGTGGCCATCTAAGAAGAACCGAGACAGATACAAGAAACACGAGCACTCGCGAGGTGAAATGCACCATGATGACCCTCCTAGGCAGGCTGGGACAAATACTATCGAATTCGAGAACCTGAGTCAAGTCGCTTAAGCGCTCATCAAACAATAATTGGCCGTATTAGCCAATTAAGTTAAGACACGATAACGCCCCGGAACCCCGTTTTTATCGACGGATTACTTCGTGTCATCGAGATCTACGTAACCTCGATATCCCAGCCGAACCCCGGACGGTCGGAAGGCCGCGCGTAGACGCCCTCAGGACCGCGGGTGATCTGGTTATCTTCTTCGTACCGGCGATAGACTTCTTTTGGTCCACCGGGTGGCGGCATGAATAATTCGGCCCACGGGGCGTTCGGGGTTGCCATGACGAAATGAATGCAGTCGAAAGTCCCGCCGGTATGCGGGATCACGGGGATATCGTAGGCTGCCGCAAGCGCCGCGATTCGCCGCAACTCGGTGAGTCCACCACACCAGTGAATATCGGGCTGCCAGATCTGCGCGGAACGATGCTCCAGAAGCTGGCGGAATCCATAACGAGTGTACTCATGTTCGCCGGTGGCGATACGCGTTGATTTGATCTGCTCGTTCAGGCGGCCGAACCCAGCGTAATCGTGCGGCTGCAGAACTTCCTCCATCCAGTAGATACGATACGGAGCAACCATCTCGGCCATCTCGATGGTGTACCGTTCGGTCCACGACATCCAGCAGTCCAGCATGATGTCACCGTCCGGTCCCAGCAGATCGCGGGTACGCTTCACCAGTTCGAGGTTTTTCTTCATTCCCTCCCGGCCGTCCGCTGGCCCGTGCGGTATCGCCAGTTTCAACCGTTTGAACCCGAACTCCCGGTGTTGCTCCAGATCGTTCCCGGTGCAGTAAGCGGGAATGCGCTCCTTCGTGGCGCCTCCCAGCAGCTTGTACACCGGCATTCCAAGAGCATTGCCGATAACGTCCCAAATAGCCATATCCACGCCGCTGATTGCATTGATAACCACGCCGGCCCGGCCGTAATACATGCTGGAGCGCCAAAGGATGTCCCAGAGGCGCTCGACATTGAACGGGTCTTCATTGAGCAGCAGCTTTGTAAAATGCTGCTCCACTATCTGTCCGCCGCCGATTCCGCCAGTCCCGTAACCCTTCACGCCTTTGTCCGTAGTGATCTCCACAGTGAAGCCGCCCAGTTTGCCAGGGTCGGGCTGGAACAATGAGCGAGTCGCCTTATACTGCGGATAGATCGACATCGGGTTCGCCACTTCCACGCCACTGGTGGACCACGATCCCGGAGCCGGAGTGAACGTGGGGATGGGCCGCTTGGGCCGTGTGGTAACCAGTCGCACGCCCGTGATCTTCAGCTTGCTCTTCTCTGCCTGAAAGGGCAGTGCGGGCAGGGCAGGCAGAGTTGCGGCGGCCATGCCCAGGCGCAAAAACGCTCTACGATCCATGTTCGTCCTCATTATGCTTTCACGCGATACTTTTCAATTGCTTCTTCATTGACGTCGAGTCCGAGGCCCGGGAACGGAGGGGCGACAAGATCGCCATTTTCAAAACTAAACATTGTCTTGCTTTTCAAAACCTTCAATCCGGGCGACCATTGCTCTTCCGGCAGCAGCGGCGGCGAAATAAGTGCAAGCTCCTGCAGCGGAGAACCGATCGCAAGTGTTGCCTGCAACCAACCCGCCAGAGCCAGTGACATCGATCCATGCAGAATGCACGGAACATGGAAGGCTTCAGCCAGAATGCCCACTTTGCGGCACATATAGATGCCACCGGCCTGACGTCCGTCCGGCTGCAGTATGTCGTAGGTCTGGTGCAGCAAGCATTGCCGATAAGGTTCCAGGCTGGAGTAGCCTTCGCCTCCGGTAATCGCGATATCTACCGCACGGGCCAGCTTTGCCGGCGTTTCGTAGTCATCGCGCGCAAACGGCTCTTCCAGCCAGTAAGCCCCGGCTGCCTGCAGACCGCGGGCGACCTGAAGACCCGTCTCGAAATCCCAGACCTTTTGCCCGGCCATGCTGACCGGCATCTGCGCCGTCCGATCGAACATTACCTTAAAATCTTTGCTCACGGCAGCGCGAATCTTTTGGCAAACCTTAACATCGTCCATCGGGTTCGGACGCCACGCGCGAATCTTCATGCCCTTGAACCCGGCCTTCTCGATTCGCACGGCCATGTCTACCTGTTGCTGGAAGGGGACCTGCTGCTGGTCGGCATTGCCTTTCCAAACGCATGTCAGATAGGCAGTGACCCGGTCGCGCGCGCCTCCCAGTAATTTGTATACAGGTTGGTCCGCGATCTTCCCAATGGCGTCCCACACCGCATGTTCCACCCCGCCCCAGCGCCCGAGGCCATCATGCACCTGGGTGTCAACGTTGAACAAGTCTCTGCCCACCAGGACTTGCTTCACTTCCGCCAGTGCCCGGCGTGGTGCTCCCGAGAACGAGTATCCGGTAACTCCAGCATCGGTCATCACTTTGGCGACGCCGAAACGATGCTGCAGCCCGGCTTCTGCTTCCGCCTGACTCACCGGAATATTGATCTCGAACAGATCGACGTCTGTGATGCGCACCGGCTTCACAGCAGCTCGCAACGCGCTGACACTGCCGAGTGCGGTTCCACCCAGCATCAACTCCCGCCGATTAAATTTATACACGCGCGCGATACTCCTTGATCGCATCTTCGTTCAGATCCAGCCCGAGGCCGGGCAAGCCGGATAAATAGACGAACCCATTCTCCACTCGAAATACGTAAGGCGTCTTGACAAGCTGCAGTGCCGGTGACCATTGCTCTTCCGGAAGATTTGGTCCTCCGATGATCTCCTGCCATTCGCAGTTGTTCATGGCGCAACCGGCCTGGATATACCCTGCCAAAGCGAGCGAGCCGGTTCCATGCTGAATGCACGGAACACCGAAGGATTCCGCCAGAACCGAGATCTTTCGAGCCATCCAGATGCCGCCGCAGATGCGCGTGTCAGGTTGAAGGATGTCGTAGGTCTTATGCGTCAGGAATTCCAGGAACTCGTATGTGCTCTTGGCTAGTTCCCCGCCTGTGATCAGGATGTCCACCTCTTCGGCCAGCCGCGCCGGACCATATATGTCGTGACCATCGAACGGCTCTTCCAGCCAGTAGGCGCCGTGTTTTTCCAGGCCCCGACAGACCTGAAGGGCGGTCTGGTAATCCCACACCCAGCCGGGCCGCACCGCCGTGCGGTCCAGCATGATCTTGAATTCCGGACCCACAGCCGCGCGCATCACACCCACCATGTCCACGTCGTCCATTGGCCTTGGCCGCCACGCGCGTATTTTGATTCCGGTGTAGCCGGATTGTTTCAAGCGTGATGCGAATTTAGCTTGTGTTTCGTAAGCCACGTCCGATTGATCCTGCTTGCCTGGGAAGACAGAGGTTCGATAAACACGCAGCTTGTCGCGCGATCCGCCCAGCAATTTTGCGACAGGCTGCCCGGCAATCCGGCCGATCGCATCCCACATGGCATGTTCCACGCCGGACCATGTCTGCACTCCGGATTCACCACGCTGCATCTGCAACCGGCTGATATGGCGATCCACCGCAAACAGGTCCTGTCCAACCAGCGAAGGCTTCACCCAACGCTGCAAGATATCTTGCGGGCACGCGATGAATGAAGTGCCGGTGACGCCCGCATCGGTGTGTACCCTGGTTACTGGATAGGTGTAGCTTCGGTCCGGATCGCGTTCACCAGTGCTGGGAACGATCACGTGAAACGATTCGATGTCTGTAATCCGGACGCGGCGCGCCTCCGCGGCCACCGCGCGCACCGGTTCCAACAATGCTTGGACTGCTGCTGCCGCCGCTCCACCGAGGATTGCTCGTCTGGTGAACATTCGTTTCCTTAAAAGTAAAACTTGGCGGCCAACTGCAGGATGCGCGGATCGTAAGTGCTGTTTACGATACCGAATGTCGAAGGACTGTTTTGGGTCGTTCCAATGCCCAGAAACTGAGTGTGATTGAACACGTTGAAGAATTCCGCCCGGAACTGCAACCGGGAAGTTTCGCCGAAAAGCGGGATCGGGAAGTTCTTGTTCACCCCGAGATCCCAGTTGTTCACACCAAAGCCGCGTTGGGTAGTTCTTGAGAGATTGCCAAACGTCCCCCTGGCAGGTGTGCTGTACGCCTCGCGAAGGAAGCCCACCAGCCCGCTCGTCCGCGGATCGACTTTCGCCGGCTTGATACTAGTCCCATTCGCACGCTGTCCGCCCGTGCCGACGTTCGCAATGTCGTTCGTGGTGGAGATGGTCAACGGCATACCCGTGCGGAAGTTGCTAATGCCGCTTAATTCCCATCCGCCAAAAAGTCCGTTCAAAACGGGGTTTGCGATATTCATTGCCCGCCCCTTGCCGAAAGGAAGATCCCAGACATAGCTGGCGATGAAATTATCGGGCACATCGGAATCGGCAAGCCCACGTTCCGGCCGCCGGTTATACATGTTCTGACCGGCGCCGCCGCTATCAATGAATCGCGAATGAGTGTATGACGCGATGAAGCTGATTCCGGCTGACAGCCGTTTCTCCACTTTGATGTACCCCGCGTTGTAGTTCGACCATTGGTAATTAGTCACCATGCTGAAGCCGGGATTCAATTTCGGATACGGATTGCGCGCCGCAAAGGGCGTCGGATTGAGCGGATCGGTCGGCAGCACGGGTTGGTTCACCAGGATAGTGCCAATTTGCTTCTGTCCTGTATTGCCGATGTACCCCGCTTCAATCAATAAGCTCGGCCGCACCGCATACTGAACGTTGACGTTGTACTGGTAAATGTATCCGTCGCGTTTGTTCAGATCCACGTTCGAATTCACTGACGACGGTACCTTATCCGCCGTTGGGAACAGTGTGGAAAGGATCAGTTCCGGCGTCGTGTTACTGGAATTCAATGAGGTCTGAATGAAAAACGGAGCAGTGCTGGTCATGGTAGCCAGCACCGATCCTCCAGTATTCAATGCGTAGAAGACACCGGCACCCGTACGAAGCGTGATCTTTTCGCCCAGGCGATACGCGGCGCCGATGCGTGGAGCGAAGTTATTGAAGTCACCATGAATCGGACGTTCCGGCAACAACGGATCTCCCGTGCGCTGCACCAAGCCGGTTCCCGGAACGAAGTACTCCGGCCGATTTGCAAGCAACTGCCGTCCGCTGGCGAGATCGAAGTTGGCCAGCCTTCCGCGCCACGGCTGAAACACTTCATAGCGCACCCCCAGGTTTAGAGTCAGCTTGTCGGAGATCTTCCAGTCGTCCTGAATGTAGGCCTGATACTGCGTGCCAATGGAATACTTGGCGACACCCCCGTAATTACCCAGGCTGCCGAGGCCACCGTTGGCGGATTGCACCAGCCCAAGCAGGAAATCGGAAGTCGCATCTCCGGTGAAGTTTCCGCTGAAATTGAAAATGCCGTTCTGATTGCTGCCCTGATCGTAGCCCACCATCAGGCGGCTGGCATCACCGCCAATCTTGATGCTGTGCCGGTTGCGGATCCACGTCACGTTCTGGCTTGCCCGGTAGTAGATATTGTTTTGCACGATGTGCAATCCATATCCCACGAACCCGCCAGTGCCGGTGGGGAAGCCCGGCGCGTAGTTTGTCAGATTGATATTGGGCAGTGTGTAATCGCCCGGCGATGGAGCCAAATTCTTGAGTCCCAACTGTGCTGCATAATTTGTAGATGTTAGATCACCGTCACCCTGCCTTGCAAGAAATGCCTTTGTAAACCCGATTCGTGTCTCGGAAATCAGAGTTGAATTGATGAGGTGCGTCACTCCCAACGATCCATTGTGTGTCGCATCCGGCCGGATCAAGCCCAGTCCTTTGATGTAGGCGGCATTGCCCAGGGCATCATTGGCGTACGAATAACGCCCAAACAAAGTAGTGGTCGGCGTGAAGCTGTGATCGAGGCGGCTTGTGAACTGATCGCGCCGTTCCGTATCGCTCGGCGTCTTGAGGAAGTTTACCCCCGCGCGCTGGCCGATAAAGTTTGGGGCCGGGAAGTATTGCAGCAGTTGCTTCGAAATCGGATCGAAGCGGCTAGCAGGAATGATGTTGTTCGGAAAAGGCTGGTTGTTATTGAATGGATCCTTGATCTGCTTCGTTAACCCGGAGAAGTTTCCGCTGAGCATGTCAATAGTGGGAACATTGCCCTGCAGGATTACGCCCGTGATCCGGCGGCGTCCTTCATAATTGCCGAAGAAAAACGTCTTGTCTTTCTTAATGGGACCGCCGATGTTAAATCCAAACTGGTTGTAGCTGAATCGCGGTGCGCCGGCGGCAGGGCGAAAGAATTGCCCCGCCTGCAGTGCGCGGTTTCGGACGAAGTCGTAGGCAACTCCGTGGTACTGATTCGTTCCCCGCTTAGTCACCATATCGATGCCCGCGGCGCCGTGCCCATAGGAGGCATCCATAAAGTTTACTTGCACTTTGAATTCATCAAGCGCGTCCAGCGAGAGCGCGATCGCTGGATTGTTGATATTCGCAACGGAGAAATCGACGCCATCGAGCATTGCGTTTGTCGACGTGTTGCGAATACCTCCGACCTCAATGGAGCGCTGGTCCATCACGCTGCTGCTTCCCGCCGTCTTCAACGCTCCGGGAGTAAGCGCGACCAGATCGAAGAAGTTTCGTGAATTGAGCGGAAGTTCCAGCACGGTGCGATTATCGATGGCTGTACCCAACGCGGCCGTGTTCGTTTGCAGCAGCGGTGCGGACGCAGTCACCTTCACGGTGTCCGACGTTGCGCCGATCTGCATGGCGAAGTCTGCGCGCGTCTACGTATTTACCCGCAGAACCACCTTAGAAACTACGCCTGTCTTAAAGCCAGGCGCGGCGGTTGTCACGGAGTACGTTCCTGGTTGGAGCGCGTTGAACTGGTAGTTGCCCGCTTCGTCCGTGGTAAACGTGCGGCTCCCATCGGTCTCGAGATTTTTCGCCACCACTTGGGCTCCCGCAACAACCGCGCCACTCGGATCGGTAACAGTTCCGAGTATCGTGCCCGTACCGTACTGCGACCATCCTAAACTTGTCAGCAAACAGAATGCGGCTACCAACCTGATCGATCTCATTTGTATCCCCCTACGGCGTACCTAGGCGTTAATGCCAGAGCGACCCATCGCTTGAGTGCTCAAGCTGCTGGGTATCCTATCTTCTATAAAGATCGCTGTCAAATGCCTAGGGGTAAAATAAACCGTGCATCGCCGGACCTTCATCGCTTCTTTAAATCGCACACTGGCCGTGTTTGCATTCGACCAATTAGCCGGGGCGCTTCCCTTGGGTGTTCAGTTCGTCAACATAGCCCGGGAAGCCGGATTGAAAACCAAGACGATTTACGGTAGCGAGAATCGCAACAAGTATTTGCTGGAGACCACCGGGTGTGGAGCGGCGTTTTTCGACTATGACCATGACGGATGGCTCGACATCTTTCTGGTGAACGGGACACGCTTCGAGACGAAGTGGCCAGCCGGAGCGGCACCAGTCAGCCGGTTGTACAAGAACAATCGCGACGGTACGTTCACCGATGTGACGGCGGCGGCTGGTATTGCGCGCACCGGATGGGGCGCCGGCTGCTGCGTCGGTGATTTCGATAACGACGGCTGGGACGATCTGTTCGTTACATACTGGGGCGATTGTTCGCTGTGGAAGAATCTGGGCAACGGCAAATTCGTAGATGTCGCAGCGAAGGCCGGCGTCACCACGCGAACAAAGAGCGGCTTAAGACGCCACAACACCGGGTGCGCGTTCGTCGACTATAACAAGGACGGCCATCTCGACTTGTTCGTCGCGAACTACATCGACTTCGATCCGAAGACCGCGCCGCTGCCGGAATCCGGTCCGTGTAAATACAAGGGTCTGCTGGTGGCGTGCGGACCACCTGGGTTGCAAGGCGGCAAGAATATACTTTTCCGCAATAATGGCGACGGAACGTTTGCCGACGTTTCCGGACCAGCAGGTATTCTCAACACCGCGGGCACCTACGGCTTGGGCGTCGTGGTCTCCGATTTCGACAACGATGGCTGGCCGGATATTTACGTCGCCAACGATTCCAGCTCTTCAGCGCTCTACCGAAACAATCACGATGGAACGTTCACGGACTCCGCCGTGGAGGCCGGCGTTGCTTACTCCGCCGACGGAAAGCCCCAGGCGGGCATGGGAGTCGCAGTAGCCGATTACGATTGCGACGGCAGGTTCGATGTGCTCAAGACCAACTTTGCCGGCGATACGTCCAGCCTGTATCACAACACCGGAAATGGGTTCTTTGACGATGAGACGTTTCAGTCCGGTCTGGGAAGAGTGACGCGATTTCTGGGCTGGGGCGCGAGCTTCCTCGATTTCGACAACGACGGATGGGCCGACATTCTGCTGTGTAACGGACATGTGTATCCGGAAATTGGGGAGAACACTACGGAGTCTGGCTATCGCCAGCGAAAGGTAGCATATCGGAATCTGGGGAATCGCCGGTTTCAGGAAGTGTCGGAAGATCTGGGTCCCGGCATTCTGGAAAAGGTGAGTGGCAGAGGGATGGCCGTTGGCGATTTCGATAACGACGGCGACGTGGACGCACTGGTCAACTGCATCAACGATGTTCCGCAGTTGCTGCGCTGCGATTCCATGTTGAAGCATAACTGGATCAAGATCAAGGTTGTGGGAACGAAGTCGAACCGCACGGGCATTGGCGCACGCGTAATCTGTACGTCGGCGATGAATCGCAAACCGCATCGCCAGATGGATGAAGTTCGCAGCGGCGGCAGTTACTTATCGCAGAATGATTTGCGAATTCACTTCGGCCTGGCGATGGCAGAGAGAGCCGATATCGAGGTGCAGTGGCCCAGCGGCGTTGTAGATAAGCTCGACAACTTGGCGGTGAACCGGATCGTCACCATAGTGGAAGGCAAGGGCGAAAAGAAATAGCCTCCAGTCAAAACAACCCAGCCCCCAAACAACTCAGTCCCAAACAACTCAGCCCCAAACAACCAGTCCCAATCTACCCTCGACAATCACCCGGTGGGGCGGTCCCCCTGGCCGGTGGGGCGGTCCCCCTGGACGGCACCGGACGCCCTCGTCCGGTCTGCTCGGCTACCGCAAATACTGACGAAGCGCGACAGTACACAAGCCTCAGTGCCTGGCGTTCGGCATCGCAGGTACCGCCGGCCCCATGGTTCCCAAGCGGCGCGCCTGTTCGGCTTCTGCCCTGCGCTTCACTTCAGCCGCTTGCGCGAAGAGTGCCTTCGCCCCCTCACGATCACCCTGCGCCTGCCGGATTTGCGCCAGCGTGTTAAAAGGCCCGGGCGTGTTGGGATTCAGGCGGATTGCTTCCGCCAAAGCGCCAGCAGCTTCAGCCAGATCACCCCGCTGCTTCAGTGCTGTGCCAAGCATGAAGTGGGCTTCGGCGTAGCCGGGTTTCCGCTTCACCGCATTTCGCATGGCATCGATAGTCTGGTCGAAATCGCCATCCTGCCATGCCGTGATACCCAGCGTGTAGTACGCCTCTACCATTTCCGGATCCAGTCGCAGCGCCTCGCGAAATTCCTTCCTCGCGGCCTCCAATTGATCTTTCTGCTTGAGAGCCAGTCCAAGATCATAGTGCACCACCGGGAGATTTGGATTTTCCGCCAGCAGCCGGCGAAACTGAACCACCGCGCGGTCATAGTCGCCCTTTTGCAGATAAGCGTAGCCGATGTTGATCTGCGCCGGGCGATTCTCCGGGTCCTGTTTTAGTATCCTCTCAAACTCGGCGATTCCCTCGGATGCCGCGCCCGAGTCCACCAACGCGAAGCCGAAATTATTTCGAAACTTGATATCACCGGGCATCAGTTGCACGGCTCGTCGGTATGCGTCGCGGGCTGCGGCGTGGTCACCGCGGTGTTGTTCCACCAATCCCAACTGGTTCCACGTTTCGGCGCGCTTCGGATCCAGCGTCGAAGACGTTTTCAACTCAGGTAGGGCTTCGTCGTCATGACCCACGTCGTACAGCATGGAGCCCAGGCGGTATCGATATTCTGCATTCTTAGGGTCGAGTTTTACCGCGCGTCTCAGAGAGGGGATAGCGCGATCGGGATCATGCTTCAGCCACTGCGCCACTCCCAAATGAAAATAAGCCGGAGCGTAAGCGGAATCCAAATCGATTGCGCCATCGAAGCGCCGGATTGCTTCGTCCTGCCGGCCAAGCACTGCCAGCAGGAACCCAACTTCATCTTGAAGCGCGGCGGATTTCGGATTCAGTGTGGCGGCTTGCTCGAATGCCTTCAACGCTCCCGAAGCGTTGCCGGCCGCTTTGAGATCCTTGCCCTGTGCAATCCACTGCGGCTCAGTCTGCGCGGAAAACGCAGTTTCTGTCAGCAGCGCGAGCATCAAAACTGCGATGTTCATAAAACATCTTCAGTGTACCTGAGCGCTCTTCCAATGAGTCACACTGGATCACACGACGTCACGACGCAATTTCTTCGCAGGATTAGCAATCGCCGCCACCGCGAAATTTGCCTGCCCGGTATCTCCACTTGGTTGCGAAATCGCTGACACCCGGAAGATTCGGGACCTGTCAAGTCAGCTCCTACAGCGACTTGGCCAAACTGCGGGGCGGTTCATTTCGAACCAACGTTGGCGCTGGCTCCGACGCTTCATTCTTAGTGATTGGATCAAAACCCAAAATTCGGACCCGGTCTTTCTACCCTTGCATGCCTTGATCAACAGCCGGATTTAGGTTAAACGGAAGCTGGACCCGCAGGTGCCGCCGATTGCCGGCCACGCGCGCTGCGGCTGGTGCGGTTGGCGGATTCTTCGCAGCCTTGGTGGCGGAAGCATGGAATATGCCCGCTGAGTTTGATCCCGGATTTGCGCGGCGGATTTTGAGCAGAACATTCCGGCGTGGGTTCAGCAGCAGGTTCTCGAAGCCTGTGGGATTGTCGATCCGCGGCTGGATGCCTATGAAATGGACTATCTGCTTACCCCGGAATTCGGTGGCTCGACTACGATTCGCAATCTGTGGCCGGAGTCGTATCACGCCCCGGTTGGGAATGCACACATGAAGGATGAATTGGAAGACAGGCTAGGGCGCAGCGGGATATCGCGAAGGCTTGGATCGCGGCTGATAGGAAGTACTTCAGGAGAGACCAACCGCTTATTGGGCAGGTGCAGAAAAGTAGCGGCGTTGCCGTTCCGGACGGTGGCGTGGGCACGCGCTCCCACGCCACCACCTTGTCAATGGTTAGAAAGCGTAACGGAGCGCCAATTGGATCTGGCGCGCGGCGGTTGCGCTGGTTATAGTTCCGAACGACGACGATGAGAAGTTCGTATTCGGATTGTTCATGTTGACGTGATTCGGCAGGTTGTAGAACTCCCCGCGGAGTTCCAGCCTGTGTCCCTCTTTGATGATAAAGTTCTTACCCAGAGAGATATCCAAGCTCTGCCGCCCGTCCCCTTGAATGATATAGGCACCGGCGTTGCCATACGTGTATAGCGCAGCTCGCTGGAATGCCGCTTTGTCGAACCACTGATCCGGAGTCTTCGGGCCGTTGTTGGGATTGCGGACTACGTCGGGCCGCTGATAAGTACGGCCGACGTTTGCGCGGTCTTCACCCGCTGATGGGTTGACGGGACCGCCCGTTTGCAAGCGGAGAATCCCATCCAGATTCCAACCGCCGAACAGCGCCTCCTCGAAACGATTCCAGCCTGAACCGAACTGTTTGCCCCTCCCGAAGGGAAGCTCGTAGACGGCTGAAAACAGGAAGACATGACGCAGATCGATGCTCGACCGAGCCCATTCGGCCCGCAGGTTGTAAGGATTCTGCGTACGCGCTTCGGCAAGCGAAGATGTGTTGTCCAGAGACTTGCCCCAGGTGTAGTTGGTGTTCAATTGCAGTCCCTTGCTGAAGCGCTTCACCAGGTTCGCCCGGAAGGAATTGTAGCTCGAACTGTACCGGTTATCGCCGCCATCCAGATCGCCGAAGTCAGGCAGTAGTCTCCGGGGCTGAACGTCTCCGGGACCTGGGGTGATTGCCGCGTTGATGGGATTGTAGCCGATCTGCCGCTTGTTGGCCGACCCTACATACGCTAAATCCAGCGTCAAATCGTCCATCAACTGCCGTTGAACCGTCAGGTTCCACTGTTGCGAGTAGGGGGTCCGATTGGTCGGATTCTGAGGCCACCCGCCGATGGATGCCGTGTTTGAGAACGACGGTCCCGCTCCGGTGATGAACAGATCCGGCGTAAGGCCTGTGTTTGGCGAAAACACCTGCTGAATTGTGTACGGCCAAAACTTTCGCATATCCTGCAATTCCTGTACGAAGGTGGAGTTGTAGAAGATGCCGTATGCCGATCGAACCACTGTCTTGCTGTCAATCTGGTAGGCAAGTCCAATGCGAGGCGCAAAATCCAGCCTGTTATTCTGCTTCAGGCCGCGCCCGAAGCCGAACGTTTGTGCCGCCTCACCGGCTTTGCCTGTGACGGGATTCACTTCGGGATTCACCGAGGCCCACATCAAGCTTCCGGTATATTTGCCGGTCGCCGGGTCGCGTCTGATCCACAAATTACCCAATCTATCGGTCACATCGTACGGCAGGTTTGCGTACTCATAACGCACACCAAGATTCACCGTCAATTTGGTGGTCACGCGCCAGTCGTCCTGTACGTAGAAGCTATCTGAAAGACTGCGGGCGTCCGTAGTGGTGTTGCCTTTACCGCGGCGAACGGTGGTTGGGGTTCCCAGCAGCATGGTAGCGAAGCTGGAACCCGTGTTGGATCCGACACTCGATGTCAGGCTTCTATCGAAGTCGGCGTTGCCGTCCATTGGATTAGTCGTATTCGTGTAGAAGTGACGGTTGGAAACGCTCACGCCGAACCGGAGCGAATGCCGCCCAAGGATCTTAGAGAGATTCGCGATGTACTGTGAAACGTGATCCCCCTGCACTCCCCCTCCGCTGCCGATGCCGAATTCGCCAACGGCGTTCAGGTTCGGGAGGGGATCGAAAATCACGTCCGGCTGGAACATGGTGATGCCGGATTTGGAGAGGAAAGCCTTACGGCCCAACCTTGTATTCACAGTGGGGTTGGGGATTAACGGTGCGTTGTAACCGAACTTCACTTCAAGCACCGTGCTCGGGTTGAAGATGTGGTTCCACGCCGTGGCCAAGCTGTTTACGTCATAGCGGCTTAACCCTGACAAATAGTCGTACGAGGTCGGCGAGATCTGGCCAACATGCTGCCGGCTGTACCGGAAGAAAACGCTGTCCTTTGCGCTGAACGTATGGTCGCCGCGAGCGTTCCACAGATCGCGATCATTGCTAAGCGGTTGGGTATTTACCAGATTGTTGATGAGCCCAGGCCGGTTCGGCAGCGGCATCAGATCGTCAAGCCATACTTTGATCGCGGGGTTGATCCGGTTCTGCGGAATCCTGTTACCGGCGAACGGCTGTCTGGCCCTGCTGCCATCCGCGTTTAAGACCGAGGTGAACGGATCGTAGATCGTGGACGAGATCCCCGAAAAGTCGCCATCGCGTTGTGCCTGTACGGGCGAGTTGCTGATGTTCGTGCTACCGCGGCGGCGCCGATAGCCTTCCCAGTTGAAGAACCAGAAAGTTTTGTCGCGGCCATTATAGACTTTAGGAATAACCACGGGCCCGCCGAGCGCGAAGCCGTACTGATTCTGCCGGAAGGGCACCTTGCCCGTGTTGTTCCTATTGGCGAAGAAGTCGTTCGCATCCAGTTTGTCGTTACGGAAATACTCGTAGGCGCTGCCATGCAAATTCCGCGAGCCGGACTTGATCACGATGTTCACGTTCGATCCCGCGGATCTTCCGAACTCCGCGGAAGTGTTGTTGAGCACACGGAACTCCTGAATGGAATCCATGGGCGGCGAAGCACCCGGGGAATTCATCATCATGAAGTTGTTGTCCACGCCATCCATGGTGAAATTATTATCCTGACGCCGTTGCCCATTTACCGATACCAATTGGGTGCCGGAGAAAGTACCGTTCGACTGGCTGCCGCCCACGTCGCTGGTGCCAGGTAGAAGCATAATCAGGCGCGTATAGTTGCGTCCGTTCACCGGCAGACGCGAAATTTCCGTCCCGGTGATGGTGCCGCCGATGCTCGCATCCTGCGTCTGCAAGATGGCTGCGTTAGCCGTTACTTCAACGCGCTCCGAGATATCACCCACGTCCAGCGGAAAATCGATCTTCACGATGGAGGCCAGATCGATGATTACATTATTTAAAACTTTGGTCTTAAATCCTGGCGCGGAAGCGACGACATCGTAGGTGCCCGGATTTAACGGGAAGACCTGATAGCTGCCTTTTTCCGACGTTGTGACTTCACGTGAAACCGCCGTGGCAACGCTTGTTACCACAATTTTGGCGCCGGCAATCGCGCCACCCTGAGCGTCCCTCACGTCTCCCACCATCGTGGAATTCGTCGTTTGAGCCAGGACAAGCGGCACTGTAACAAAAGTGACCGCCAAAACACACATTGCAGCGTAACGTAACTTGCAAAACATTGTAAGACCTCCCGAGTCAATACTGGAATGATAGTATATCATCGACTTTTCCGGTGCGCAAGTTACCGTTACTTTTTTGTCGCCGCAAAGTAGAAATGTCCCCCTTCCCCGCAAAGTAGAAATGTCCCCTTTTCCAAGGCTTCCGGAAATTGCATGTTAGTCTGAGCCTGCCGGTGAAGCGGAGACGGGCTCTGGTGGCGACCAACCCGATCAAGG
>JANYCV010000217.1 GCA_025360145.1 Acidobacteriaceae bacterium | reverse complement strand
TACCCGTCGCGAAGCATTCGTTTGGCCTCCGCGGAGCGGACGTCATCCACCGCTTCGTTCACCTTGGCGACAATGTGGAACCGGTCGAGGATATGCAGCGCCTGGGAACACTTTTCGCGAATCACACGTAAATACGGTTTCCACATGTCCGAGCAGACAAACTCGATTTTTGCCGACACCTCCGGGCCGATCATGGCAAAGAAGCCCTCAAAGGTTTTCACGGTCCGCTCCTTGCCGATCCACAGCAGCCGGGTACAGCCCACATCAATTTGATACACCAAGGTTAGATACTTGTGTCCCTTGGAATACTGCACCTCGTCCACGCCAATGGCGCGAATCGTCCCCAGGACTCGATGCTCCAGTCCAAAACCGACCAGATATACCACCGAGTCATGAACCTTATCCCAGGAGGTGCGAAACGCTTCGGCGGTCTCTTTCCAAGAGAGCTTACGCGCCCAATGCCCCAGGAAATGCATATAGACCTTGGTCAACGAGCGTTTGCCGGAGCCCCACGGAACTTCCTCCACCACGATGCCGCATTGCTTGCAATCGACCCGCCGCATGCAATAGACGAAGAAGACGAGAAAGCCCCAGACTCCGATAAACTCAAAGTGCCGTGGTTTGAGAGCTTGGTCGTACCCGGCTGCGGGCCGATGACAACCGGAGCAGATCGCGCGGGATCGCTTGCGCGGCCGGATCGGGATGAGGATACTTTGGCCATCGCCGGTGAATCTGGCTGGCTCGTAGACGAATCCTGGGAAGTGATGGCATTGATTGAGAACTCGGGTTAACAGCATGGCGACGAAACTTAATTCTCGCGCAGCGCCGCTTTCCGCGCTGTTGCCCTATTGCCGCGATCTTGCGGAATGGCCGCAAAGTTGGATGGGGGACGAAAGGGATCTCTTGCCCGGACAGAAACTCGTCGAATGCTTTACCCCGTTTCTTCTTCAGCTCGCCGGATCTGGCCTGTCGAAGTAAACCATTCAAAAACATGTCGACAACCTATGGGTTCTTGGGGGAGAGATCATCCGCGATCTTCAGAAATCACCGAAGCTCAGAAAGACTGCAATGCACGAACTGGTCGGCACCGTGCTCGAAAACGATGGACCACTCCTCTATCATTGCGATTCAGAGGGACAGCAAAACTCCTTTGAGTCCACCTGCCGTAAACTCCGCCGCTTCCGGGCTGGAAAGCTCAGCAGCCCCTAATGCACCCACGAATTCCCCAGACGGGCCTCTTTCTGAAACTGATCTGACAACCCGGCGACCTTAATCAAATCCTTGAGGTTGTGGGTGTAAATCTGCTTCGCTTTTTCGGAGCCCTCCGGGAACTGGTATTTTCTGATCTGTTTCGCAATGTAAGCCTTGATCGCACACTCCACCGGGTAACCCGCCAGCTTCCGAAAGCTTCTCAAAATCACTTCGAGTCACAAGGACGTCCGGCGTTACCCCAACTTATACGGCGCCCTGTATTGGTAGCTCAGGTACTTATTCGCCACCGCGTTGTTGGTGAACTTCTCGGCCTTTGCATCCCACTCCAGATATGATTTCGTCTTCAGCGCAATATTCGCAATCAGCGTTGCCGCAGTCGATTGATGGCCGGTCAGCACGTCGCAATTGCACTTGGCCCGGCTTTTCACGCAGTCAAGGAAATTGCGCGCATGGAAAGCCGTGTCGTCGCTGCCCTTTCCCGACGCCGGTTCGATGACCGTCTTCTTCGAAGGATTGTAAGCCTTCTCGGTCACGCGGTCCACCGGAGTGCGCGCTGGCACGTTCGCTTCCGTTACCTTCTCTGGAACCACGTCCCAGCGATTGCCGTGGATGTACATGGTGCCTTTGGTGCCGCGCAGTTCCATCTCAGCGCCTTGGATATTCCCGCCGGCCGCGCTCGAGTTGTACTGCGAGAAGACCATCAGCGATGGCCCGTCAAACTCCCACAGGGCTTCGAGCGTATCCGGAATCTCGCGGTTGTCTTTCATCACATACTTGCCGCCCATCACCGTCACGGCCTTCGGCGCGTCCTTGCCCAGGCACCAGCGCAGCATGTCCATGTAGTGAACGCCGAAGTTGGTTACCTGTCCGCCGGAGTAGTTGTAGAACCAGCGGAAATCGTAGAACATCCGGTTCTTGTTGTAAGGCACTTTCGGCGAGGGTCCCAACCACTGGTTCCACATCTCCTCATTTGGAGGGGTCGAGTCCGGCGCATTGCCGATCCCGTTCGGCCATTCGTTGTAAAGGTGGTAGCCTTTTGCTACGGTCACATGGCCGATGCCGCCGGACTGGACATACGCAGCCGCCTCCTGCAGGAACTTCGCGGAGCGGCGATGAATGCCAACCTGCACCACGCGCTTGGTCTGGTCCGCGACTTCCACCATCCGGCGGCCCTCGGCCACCGTCAAGCTGAGCGGCTTCTCGACGTAGACGTCCTTACCCGCATGGCAGGCGTCGACGAACATCAGCGCATGCCAGTGGTCCGGCGTCGCGATCATCACCGCATCCACGTCCTTGTCTTCCAGTAGCTTTTTGTAATCCGTGTAGCGCTTCGGTGCCCCGCGCGATTTCTTAGCGGCGAAGTCCAGGTAGTCTTCCCGCAGATCGCAGATGGCGACGGTCTGCGCATCGCCGTGTTCCAGAAATCCGTCGTGGACCTGATCGCCGCGGTTGCCCAGGCCGACGTAGCCCATGTGAATGCGCTCGTTCGCGCCGAAAATCCGCGAGTAGCTCAGTGCGGTGGCGAGGCCTGCCGCCTTAGTGAAATCTCTACGAGTGACGGGAGTCATATGATTGCAATCGATTCCAATATATCCTGAATGAGCATGATTGCAAGATGGGGATTGGCAATTCTACTGACTATGAGCATCACCGATGCGGCTTCAACGATATTGGTTCACGGACACCGGGGCGCGCGGGCGATGCGGCCGGAGAACAGTCTGCCGGCATTTGAGTACGCGATCCAGGCCGGTGTAGACGTGCTGGAACTGGATGTCTCGGTGACGAAGGACGACGTGCTGGTGGTCTCCCACGATCCCACGCTGCTGCCTTCCATCTGCACCGGGCCGAAGCCAAACGCGGTGATCCGCGAACTCACGTTGCAGGAACTGCGCCTGTACGATTGCGGCGGTTTGAAGAACCCGGGCTTTCCCAAGCAGCAGACGGTGCCGGGGACGCGGATGCCTACGCTGGACGAAGTGCTCACCATGGCCGCACCTTCGAAAGTGGAGTTCAACATCGAGACGAAGATCTTCCGTGACAAACCGGAGTACACGCCCGCGCCCGAAGAATTTGCGCGGATGATGCTGGCGGAGTTACGGAAGCACCATCTGGAATCGCGCGTCATCGTGCAATCGTTCGATTTCCGGACACTGCATGCGATGAAGACGCTGGCACCGGAGATCCGGCTATCGGCGCTGTACGCAGGCTCACCGAAAGACTTTTTGGAGATCGCACGCGAAGCTGGTGCGCGAATCGTTTCTCCTTACTACACGCTAGTGAACAAGGCCCAGGTGGCAGCGGCGCATCGGGCAGGTTTGCAGGTTGTGCCCTGGACCGCAAATACTGCGAAGGACTGGGACGCGCTGATCGATGCCAAGGTGGATGCCATTATCACCGACGATCCCGCCGGGTTGATCGCTCACCTAAAATCACTTGGCAGCGGCGCCCGTTAGCTTCTTGATCACGGTGTTGATCACCGTATTGCGCTGGCCTTTGCTCCAGGCATCCTGAAGCTCTTCTTCCTTCATGCCGCCGGCGCGGCCCAGCAGGATGTAGGCCGGAAGTGCGTGGGGCAGATGCTTCCAGGCTGCCATTTCGGCTAGCGCCGGCAAGGCTCGTTCACGGAGTTGCTGCAGCACCTTTTCGTCTCGTGTGTCGGTCAGAGTTACCAGCGCGACAGCGGCGTTGTTCCGGTCGCCCCAGATGATGGAGTTGAGCATCTCGATGAACCATGTCGGCGAAATCTTGATCTCCAAATCGGGCTGCTTGCGTTGCAGGACGGCGAACGCCGTCAGGCTGCGCATGGCGTTATTGCGAACGGTGTCGTCCGGATCCTGGAGGGCGTATTGCAGATCGGGGACGACGCGGTCTTTATTTGGCGCGTAACCGATGACGTATGCCGCCATGGCTCGCTGCTCTTCATTCGCGCCTGTGCGGAGCACTTTGCGGAGATCCCCTGTGTACTTTGCGGCGAAGACGACAAACTGCTCTTGCAGGGCGCGGACATCGGGGTCGGACATCAGCGAGTGGCCTTGGGTGAGGTCTTCGGCGACGCGGCCCGTGCGGCCTGCCACCGCTACGGCTCCTAGAAACCGGGTATAGACCGGAACTATCTCCGCAGGCAGAATTGCGTCTCCGGTAGGCGGCGGGCGGTAGTTGTAGTGAGCTGCGCCTTTCTCCTCAATGCCAATATACAGAATGGCTTTACCGGCATCGTCACAACAGGTGGCTTCGAGGTGCGTTTCCACCACACCGGGCACCTGTTCGATCCGTTCTTCGACCTCGCCTTTCGAGGATGGAAGCGCGCCGCCCTCGGAAACCTCGAGTGCCTTGCGGACCTTGGACTCGGGAACCTTGCGAAGTCCGTAGAAGTCGATGGTTCCGATTCGCGGGCCTTGCGCGCACGCCAAGACCGCGGTAATGAGACATGTGAAGATGAGCCGCAAGTGCATAAGACGTGCGCGGCAGCCGTCCGATTACGACTGTTTTTCGGCCAGGTCGCCGATGATCGGGAGCTTGAAGCGTTCGTTGTTGTACGCCTTGAACATCAGCAACAACCAGCATGCAAACCCGCCGAGACCAATCAGTATGGACAGCAGGCTGATCAGGATGTGAAGCGCGAACGGCATGACCATACTGACGACCGTCAAGCCGATCCAGAATGCGATCCATGCCACGTGGAAGAAGATG
The DNA here is from genome assembly GCA_025360145.1 of Acidobacteriaceae bacterium. Taxonomy (GTDB): domain Bacteria; phylum Acidobacteriota; class Terriglobia; order Bryobacterales; family Bryobacteraceae; genus JANXXV01. The sequence continues at coordinate 2,489 of JANYCV010000217.1, read as the reverse complement.
GACTGGAACGCATGGAACCGGACGAACTTGCTCTGATTGTACGGAGCGAGCACGAGGAACAGCACACCGGTGATGAGCCCGATGGCGTAGCACAGAGCGCCCGCGAGGTTATCGGTCATTCCGCCAGTGCTCGCCGGTGCGGAGTATTGTTGCGCGCCCGGTTGTGGACCTGGCTGTTGATATCCGGGTGGTGGACCAGGCGGTGGCGCGGCTCCCACCGAAGTTCCACACTTGGCGCAGAACCTACCTTCAACGGACGTACCGCAACTTGGACAGAAAGCCATGAACCCTCCCCAGGTCATCACTGTAGCGCGGTGACATCCCGTAAGCAAGTAGACTGGCGCTGGTGTTCCGCGCCCGTTCCTGGCGTCTCGGTACTAACGCCAGCTTCTTCGGCTGGTGCGCTTGGTTAGAACGTGAACGACGGCCCGATTATGGCGTTGTATCAAAGACCGTCTGGAGATGTCGTTATTCAGCGAGAGTACCGCTGAATAACGTTGTATCGTACTTTATGCAGACGGCTCACGATACGCTTAATGCTGACTCCAGTAGTTTCGTTCGAGATAGGCCGTCAGCGCATCCAAACTACGAGACGGCAATCGCGACTTCAACTGTTGTACCGACAAACGGGTGCTAACCCTTCTCGAGTGCTCCAAAGCCTCTAGCCGGTTCGGATCAAGGGGTACGGCTCGTTTCGCACATTCCATTGCGTAAGCGCGATAGCCATTGATTGCCGGCGCCATTTTGCCTTTGTGTTCCTGGGCGACATGGCCGAGCTGGACCAGATCGTTCTCAGTAATGCCGAAAGTTTGAGAAACTGCCAATGACAGCTGACGGTCATGAGTAGTTTCGATGTCGCTCGTGACTCTGGTGCAATGAATGAGAAACCAATCGATCTCGTCAATATTGTTCCAGATTCTCTTCTGTGATTGGGCAGTTAATGAAGTTGCGACCAGAACTGCGATCCACAGGAAACGCGGAAGATCACGCTTCACTGTCATTTTACTTCGGTAGTCAGGCCAGGATTTTTCTGCTGACGCTGCCACCAGCGTTGCCAGGCATGCACATACTCGTCCGTACGCCCTTTGGGAATTCCAATAACAGTGACGTACGGGGCGATCTCGGCGTCGACGTAGGCGCTGGGTTTGCTCGGCGGCTCAAGATAGACCATCTGTTGGACGCGCTCCGCCGTTAGGGGTGGGACGCCATTGACGAATAGGCTTAGTCCCTTTACCGCATGCTCCTGAAAAATGGTGTCGTGGCTATTCAACAACTGCGCTAGAAATGGAATGGCATGAACACTGTGAATCATCGACAGAGACTCGGCGGCTTGGCCCCGCAGGAGATCGCCCTCTACTGAGAATGTAGCAATGCGTCCAAGAGCGCGTACCGCCTCCGGTTCGTCAGTGCGCCAAGCATAAAGGCTGAGTGCCACTAGAATACTTGCCTTTGAACTTGAGATAGCCTGCTGACTTGTCGCCGCCTCTGTCACGGCCGAAACATCGTGCGCTCGAAGACGTGCTGATAGGGCGAGAAAACGAACCTCCGGCGAACCCGACCGGGCAAATTCCTGCACTTTCCCGTCGGCAAGCGAATTTCCAGGAGCGCCAAGCAACGTTTCGAGAGATCGTAAGAAATGGGGAGACTCATTCACACGCCGACCGGCTTGCGCTAGTTCCTCCGCTACAAGATCAGGACATGTTCCGCTGAACTTAGATGCCGCCGCAAAAGCAGGCGGCTCCGGAGTGACAGCAAGGCCCGAAGCAAATAGGGGCGCGTGGGGACCGACGATGGGTATGATCTCCCAGCCGATCAATGGGCTTGATCTCAAAAACCAAATCGCTTCTCCATCGATCGGGTCTCTGGTTATTCTTTCCTGATTGGATGACCAATTTAGAGAAATCCTGCTGTTAGGCGTAAATGGGCCTTTGAGTATCCGCGTCGCCGTTAACACCAACGATACGTTGGGAGGGGAAGCACTGATCCAAGTCAGCTTCCCAACTACTACCGCGTCAGCTTGGATACACCAGTCTGGAAAGGAGCGCTGGCATATTGCCGATGACGAAAACACGAACATGACTGCCAAGAGCACAGAGCTCATTCTTAGATTCATTGCCAATCTCCTCAAGGTATTGTGTCCTCAGTTCTTGTCCACTCCGTGGTCGAGGAAAAAGGTCTGGGTTCCGCCAGTCACAAGATAGCCGCACTGAGTTGCTGGTGACGCTCCTACCGGAGTGACATCATTCGCGTTGCGTGGCAACGCAATACGGCAACACTAACACCTAATCTCTCGGGCTTAGATGAGAAGTATAAAGGCCGGAGGAAGTGACGTCAACTAAAAACTGACATTTGTCGCCGCAAAGTAGAAATGTCCCCCTTCCCCGCAAAGTAGAAATGTCCCCTTTTCCAAGGCTTCCGGAAATTGCATGTTAGTCTGAGCCTGCCGGTGAAGCGGAGACGGGCTCTGGTGGCGACCAACCCGATCAAGG
>JANYCV010000608.1 GCA_025360145.1 Acidobacteriaceae bacterium | reverse complement strand
TCTCACGCGGCGTCACTGTTCGCGCTGCAGGAGTTCGGCAACGTCTATACGCGGCTCATGAACCCGACGACCGATGTGCTGGAACAGCGCTGCGCTTCGCTGGAAAACGGCGTCGCCGGGCTGGCCACCGCAAGCGGACAGGCGGCCCAATTCCTCACGCTGACAAGCCTGATGGGAATCGGCGATGAGATGGTGTCCGCCTGCACGCTTTATGGCGGAACCTATACGCAGTTCGATGTGAGCTTGCGGAAGATCGGCATCAATACCACGTTTGTGGAACCGGACGATCCAGAGAACTTCCGCAAGGCCATCACGCCGAAAACCCGATGCCTTTATGCCGAGACGATCAGCAACCCGCGGGGCAACGTTCTCGACATTGAGAAGGTGGCGGCCATCGCGCACGAGCACAACATTCCACTGGTGATCGACAATACGTTCGCCAGCCCGTACTTGTGCCGGCCGATCGACTACGGCGCCGACATCGTGGTTCATTCGCTTACCAAGTTCATGGGCGGCCACGGAAACAGCATCGGCGGCATGATTGTAGACAGTGGGAAGTTCCCGTGGACGACAGGCCATTTTCCGCAACTCACCGAGCCGTCGGCGGCCTATCACGGCATGCAGTTCAGCGAAGTGTTCGGAGCCATCGCCTTCATCATCCGGGCGCGCGTGGAAGGGTTGCGCGATGTGGGTCCTTGCATCAGCCCGTTCAATTCGTTTCTGATCCTGCAGGGAATCGAAACGCTTGGGTTACGGATGGAGCGTCACGTGTCGAATACTCTCGCGGCGGCGAAATTCCTCCAAAGCCACGCCTTGGTCACGTGGGTGAAGTACCCGTCGCTGCCCTCGAGTCCCTACTATGCGATGGCGCAGAAGTATGTACCGAAGGGCGCGGGCGCAGTGTTCTCGTTCGGTATCAAGGGCGGCTATGACGCGGCGCGAAAGTTTGTCGATAGCATGAAGATGTTTTCGCATCTCGCCAACGTCGGGGATGCGCGGAGCCTGGTGATTCAACCGGCCTCCACCACCCATCAACAGCTCTCGGCCGAACAGCAGCGATCGGCCGGGGTTGAGCCTGAGATGGTGCGCGTCTCCATCGGTCTTGAGGATATCGACGATATTCTCTGGGATCTGGATCAGGCGCTGACGGCCTCGCAGGTCTAGTCGAAGTCAAAGTTACGCTTGGGCGGGCCAGTGTCCGGATCGGACTTGGCCTGCTTCAGCAATTCGTCGAATTTCCGGTCGAGCACCGACTTGCGGTTGTTATGGTCCGCGAACGATTTCTGAAACACCTCTTCCCGCCGCGCCGCTTCTCCCTTCAGATTGGCGACCGCTGCGGCCAGATCTTCGATCGGCGGAGGCTTTTCCGGCTGCTTATGACTAATGATGGCGCCGGTGATCGTGTCGATCTTGAGCCTGGTCTGGCAGCAAGGGCAGTCCACTTCGATGATTTCTTTCGCCATAGTGAGAACTTAGCACAGCCGGCAGCACTTTCGTCCATAGGGGGGGCTAAATAACCACACGAAGCAGGACTCTGGCGAACTGGACTGATGAAGTGGGCGAATCGAGCCCGCCATGTTATCCTCTAAGAAGCGGTAAACAGGCTAATTCCTCACACAGTGGGCCGGTAGCTCAGTTGGTAGAGCACCGCACTTTTAATGCAGTGGTCGCGGGTTCGAGTCCCGCCCGGCTCACCATCTACTTCCCTAGTCCTTGTGTCACCCTCCAATTTACTTTACTCCTCACAAGAAACTTGCCGATAAGCTTCTTGTGGCAAGCAGGAGGACGAAATGCTCTAGGAATTGAAAGAGTTTGCCATGCGGGGGAATGTGGTTGACCTCGCGGTCGGCGTGATCATGGGAGTGGCTTTCGGGAAGATCGTCACATTCGCTGTGAACGACATCTTGATGCCTCCGATCGGCTTGGCGCTGGGAAAGGTTGATTTCGCCTATCTCTTCGTCAATCTCTCGGATAAGCCAACCCCGGCGACGGTGGCAGCGGCAAAGGCCGCGGGTATCCCGACGCTGAACTACGGGATTTTTCTGAATGACGTCTTGGATTTTCTGATCGTGGCCTTTGTGATCTTTCTGAACGTGAAGCAGATCAACAGATTCCAAGCTCCTGTGGAGGCTCCGCCGCCTGCGCCGGCCAAAGAAGAACAGTTGCTGACGGAGATTCGAAATCTACTCGCTGCTCGACGATAGTCTGGACTAAGGTGAGCCCCCTGGTTTAGTACTATTCTGTCGCAAATAGGACCAGGGGGCGATTGTTGGTTGCCTCCAATGACCTTAAAGTACAGAGAGAGGAAAGGTGCAATTAAAATGCTACGTGGTGTAATCATCTGCCCAAATCGGGAACTGCGAACCCAGATAGAAACCGCTCTGGAACCAATCGGGGGCCTGACGCTGCTCAGAGCATTCGATCACTATCCAACTACCTTGGAACTTTCCCGGTTTCTGCGTGCGCAGGGTCCGAACCTGGTTTTTCTCAGCGTGGAGTCGGTCACGCAAGCGCTTGCATCCAACAAGGAACTGGAAGGCTGTTGCCCGGGAATTCAGGTTATCGCTCTCGAGCGCGCCTGTGACCCACAGGTTCTGCTGGAAGTCATGCGGGCGGGTGTTCGCGAGTTTCTTACACCTCCATTTGAGCGTTCGCTGTTGATGGATAGCCTCCGGCGTGTACAGGAAGTGCTGGAGAAGAAACCTGTCGCCTCGGAAACCTCCGACTTGCTTTACTCGTTTCTGCCCTCCAAGGCCGGCGTAGGCACCTCCACCATCGCATTGAATACCGCGGTCGCACTGTCCAAAATAGAGAAAACACGCACCTTTCTGGGTGATTTCGATCTCAGCTCCGGCATGGTGCGGTTTATGCTGAAGCTCGACAACTCCTATTCCGTAATCGATGCCGCAGAGCGTTCCGAAGATATCGATGAACAGTTTTGGCCGCAGTTGATTACCTCCATGGGGACGCTCGATATCCTGCATGCCGGAAAATTGAATCCGAACTTCCGCGTGGAACCCGGACAAATGCGAAACCTGCTTCACTTCGTGCGGCGGAACTACCGGGTAATTTGCGCGGATCTATCGGGGAACCTCGAACGGTACTCGACGGAATTGATGCACGAATCCAAACGGATCTTCCTGGTGTGTACGCCGGAGATTCCTTCCCTGCATCTGGCGCGTGAAAAGTATCAGTACCTGCAATCGGTCGACCTCGGCGACCGCGTCAGCATTCTTCTCAATCGATGCCAAAAGCGCCCCGTGATCTCCGCCGCGCAGATTGAGAGCCTGCTGGGATTGCCCATTCAGATGACTTTCCCCAACGACTATCAAGGCGTTACCCACGCTCTTGCCGAGGGGCGGCCCGTTGATTTCGCCTCCGAACTCGGACGCCAGTGTAACGCCTTAGCTGAGAGCATGCTCAATCACAAAAGCAATCCTGTCGGCGAGCCGAAAAAACGATTTATCGAATTCTTCTCGATCGCGCCTGGACGCTATGGCCTGGAAGGCAGAAAGTCCAACGCCTGAGCTGCGCTACTCAAAGCCAGCTAAGGTCAAGCGACTCATTAGCATAAGGCCCAAAGAAAAGGGTGGCGCACTGCCGCTGCTAGAATGGTAGGTCCATGCTCAAGCGCCCCAGGTTTGCGCTTTCCGTACTGCTATCGTTTTGTGGTCCGCTCTTGGCGCAACCCTCTTACTATACCGGTGCACTCGGTGGCGTATCCACTCTTTCAGCTGATGGCCGCTCTTTGTTCGTGTCCGGCGGCGCTTCGACTTCTCTGTACAAGCCAGAGAATGGTCCTTTGCTGAATTTGTTTGCCGGCGTTCACTTAAGCGACTATTTGAGCGTACAAGCCAATTACGTCTGGAATCGCAACGACGTCGCGCTCGTCTCCCTGGTTGCGCCGGACCACGGAACCGCTCTCGCCTACCAGCAGAACCGCGGCAGCCGCCAACACGCCGTGTTCGGAGAAGCCCTGATATTCTTTCGAAATCGCGACAGCCGCGTACGGCCCTTTCTGTCCGCCGGCATCGGCGCCGTAAGCTTACGCAGCGAGGAGAAGCTGGTGACCAACGTAAGCGGAAACCCGCTGCTGCCCCCCGCGGTCTTTAGTGCCGCGAAGCCCGCTTTCCGCACCGCTGTCGGGATCGATCTTTCTCTCGGACCCCGGCTTCAGTTCCGTTACAGCTTTGCGGAAGCCATACATGGAAACGAGTTCAGCCGTTACCTGTCGCCTCCGGGCCAGAGGAACCTGGCCCACTTTCAGAATCTCTTTGGCTTCGTGGTCCGGCTTCAACGGCGCTGAAACGCCGCGTAGGGACACCCTGGCCAATAGATCGGAGCGAAGTCCATGCGCTCGGCAATCACGCGCGCGTGACAGATATGGCAGTAGTTGAAAGCCTGCTTTTTCTCACCCACCGGCGCGATGCGCACCAGTTCTTCAAATACGCAGAGTTCGCGTCCGCCGGCCTTTACGGCAGGCAAGCCAAGCAACGGCCCTGATTCAGCCTGCCGCGCTACCAGCGCCGAATAAATCCTGGATGTCAGAGACGGCGGTGCGCTCTCCGCGGACATGGCGGCAGCCAGGGTCTCAAAGACGCTGTCATCCGCTTGACGCGCCAGGAGGGATGCCTGGATTTTGTCCTTCAGATTCGCAGGCGCGGATTCGGCCGGGAGTGCTGACGGGTCGCTCGCGGCGGCGAGCCGTTTGAACAGAGCGTCGTCATCCATCCGGTCAGTCACCGTTCCACCTCTTCTTAAAGAGCGCTCGCGCACGCGCGAGAATCCGCTCGATAGCCTTTTCAGTGCGTCCTGTCGCTGCCGCCATTTCGTGGGTGCTACGCTTTTCCCAGTATCGCCAGCGCAAGGCTATGCTGTAGATCTCCGGCAGGCTCCCCATCACCTCATTGGTCTTGCTGCACAGCCGCTTGTGATCTAAAACCTCTTCCAAGCGGAGTTGGACGGGATCGACCGGTTCGGCTTCCCCTTCCTGGGGCAGGGGTTCGCGCAATCGTCCCCGGTAATAGTCTTCCACATGATGCCGGGCAATTCCGATCAGCCACGAGCGAACCGGCGAGTCGCCCCGGAAAGACGGCAGGCTCTCCCAGGCCGACAGGAAAACATCTTGAACCAGGTCATCCACCAGGTCCGCGCGCGGCAATAGCCGGTGACGCACGTAGGCGTAGACCGAATCCACGAAGCGCTCCACGAACTCGGCCGAAGCTTTCCGGTCTTTGCGAAGGACCGATGCGATAAGCTCCCGCTCGCCGGTTTTCGTGATGAGACTCATGCCGTCACTGATTATGCGGGAAAAGCCGGACCTGTTTGGGTCCGGCCGTGTAGATGATGGCGGCAATCGAGCGCGGAACCGGCGCTAGCGCACGGCAAGGCCGACCGCCCCCGCCGGAGCCACGACGTCCCCGATCGAGTGGAGGCTCCCGCCGGGTCCAACCCGAAAGCCGCTGATGCCCGTGACGCTCGCCGTCAGCGCATAGAGAAAACGTCCATCATTGCTGAACGCCTCGTCGATAGGCGCGCTGCCGGCCGGAGTCGCTCCGGTGACGCCGTTCGCGTTGAGAATCGTCAGCTCTCCGCCGGCGCCGATGTGGAAGCCCGAGATGGAGCTGCTGCCGGTGTTGGTGGTATAGGTAAGCCGGCCGCCCTTATCGACGACGCTCCAACATGCCGCGGTTTGGTGAGTCGGCGCCGAACCCGTCACGAGCATCAAACTGCCGTCTTCATGAACCACATATGACGACAGCGCGCTGGCGTTCGTGGCGCCACCGAAAGCTTCCGAGACAAACAGTTGGTTCCGCTTGCCGAACGCGAACCCAAAGGGGGTTAATCCGTGCGAGACTGTAGAGACCCGCGGCCCCAGAAGTCCGCTCCGCTCGACCGGAAATACATCGATCAGGTTCGTGCCCTTTTCGGTCACGACCAGCAGATCCCCGTCAGGGCTGAATTCCACCTCCGCCGGTCCCGTCGCCGGCGCGCTCAGCGCGCGCGTCGATGCCGGAATCGGCGTGAGCTGGCCGTGGTTATTGAGAACGAATCCCGTGACGTTATTGGGTGTTCCCGCATTCAGCACGTAGACCAGCCGGCCCTTAACCGTGATACTCACCGGCATGACTCCTCCGGAAGGAAACCTGCCTGCGGATTCCAGACGATCGTGCTTCACGTCAAAAACAGTGATATCCCCACTGCCCGCATTTACCACCAGCAACCAGCGATTGCTGTTATTGAGAACCATGGCTCCTTGAGTGCCCAGGCCGCTACCCGAACCGCTGCCTCCGGTGGAAACCATTCCCGAGGGCTTCAACGTGCCATCGTCCAAGCGGTCGTAGACCATTACGCTATTGGCGCCGGCGGCGTTCGTCATCGTGTAGACCGCGCCGGCCACGTCGCGATCATCTTTATCGAAGCCGAACGCCGGCATGCACCATGTTGCTGCCAGCAGGCAGAGTCCGCCTACGAAAGTCGTCCTTTGAAGCATCTGTTATTCTCCTATTGTTACGAATTTGGCACGGGACCGCTCAGCGGAACCTATACTCAGAGGTTAAGTCGCTGTTGCGTCCGAAATCCCCCTCGGGGCGTGGTTCCAGGAATTGAGTCCAGGCAATAAGTTAGAATTCGGCGAGTCGTTAACGCTGTCCCCTAACCCCCTGGGATTTAATGCTTTCGGGCCAGAATGACTGGCTTTACACTGGAGCGACTCGAACGGAGGACAGGGCTCGGCAGGGATGCGGCACGAGCGCCGCTTTGAGCGCCGGAAGGGCAAGGGCGGCTGAGATGCTGCGTCGGCGAGGTTAACTTATTGCGGGCCATCTTTGGTCTTGGCAAAGGGGTCCACTTTAGAGATGCTTTTTAAGCAATTCACGCTCCGCTGATTGTTGTGCGGCATCTGTCGCAACATACCGATTTTTCGCCGGTAGAAAAGCCCAGACGGTGCTTGCGTCCGTGACAAGCGTGAACTCGCAGCGGATAGGTGAGCGAATCTTCTTTTGGGTAAACCAAGCAGTGTGGCTTCGATGCCCGCAGCAGGAACGTGTACCTGGCTGGCGGATTTTCCTCTAGCCGGACTGAGGGATCGACATCCACCGATACTTTATAGTCGATTATCGATTAGTAGGGGTTTGCAATCCGCTGGAGCAGCGGGCCGCTAACCGGAGGTGCGCTCTCGCCCGAAGCAGCGGCCGCAAGCAACGTGACATTCACAAACATCGCGGTCCAGCGCCAGCCGGGCGCGCCGGCAGCATCCGCACAATCGGCGCTCGCAGCACTCCATTCGAGCATTAGATCATCCCCGGTGCACTGGCTATCCATGCACCTGAACAATGTTCCGAAGAGGGACGTTGTTTAAGAAATGATAGACACGGCCCGGGCTGGCCGAGCAAGGAATTTGCGCCGTCATGCTCTGGCTCGCGACTGCTCTTTGAGTACTATAACTCAAAAACTCAGGCTGATATTACCCTGAATACCTGCAAGTTTTCTCAATAGCTGCAACTTTTCCTGAACACCGACTATACCCCCGAGGCCACTCCGTTTCGGAACCGCATTGGCACAGGGTTTCCGGCTCAGCGTATATTGAAGGGATCAAACTGTTCTGGCGATCCCTATGAAACCCGATCTTCCAACCAAGAAATGGCTGAACCTGGCGGCTATCAAGATTATGGCGGCGGCCGCCGAGGCCGAAGCGCGGAAACGCGATGTGCAGGTGACGATTTGCATTGTGGATGAGGGCGGGAATCTGCTGTTTCTGCAAAAGGCGGACGGCGCCGGCCTGAATACGATTCAGATTGTGCAGAAGAAAGCACGGTTCGCGGCGCTCTACCGGCGCCCGTCCAAGACGGCGGCGGATCAGTTGAGCGGCGGCAATTTGCAGTGGCTGGTATTTCCGGATGCGTTTCCGAATCAGGGTGGTTTGCCGGTGCAGGTGGACGGGCATACAATTGGCGGAATTGCGGCGAGCGGGGCTGCCTCCGAAGTGGATGAGGCCATCGCGCAGGCGGCAATCGACGCCCTGCTGTAAGTAGACCGTATATGTGGCAACATCTCAAAACAGAGTGGGAGTACGCGAGCATTGAAATCACCGGCAATACGGTGACTGGCGTGAACTATGACGCGCAGACGGCGGAAGGAATGCGCGGGGAGACGATGGACGAGTTGTCAAGGCATCTGGCGAATTCGGAGCCGGATCTGGTGGCGATCCTGAATACGTTGGGGGAGGAAGGCTGGGAGATTGCCGAAAAACTGGAACGTGGCGGCGGCGTTGTCCATCTGTTGCTTAAGCGACCTGGCGACCGGCGCGAGCAGAAGGATGCGGAAACTCGGGCGCTGATGAATAAGGCGCTGGACGATATGGATTTGTAAAAATAGGGATCAGATGGGGCTGCTGCGGGCATATGGGAACCTGGTTTCACTTGCAGCAGCGGAGGCAGGGGCCTCCGCGCGGGCGAGGGCGCCCGCCCCACCTTAGTAAAAGGGACGTCTGCTTGTAGTAAGCGCCGCAATCATTTCTCACTGCAACCGCGGATCTCCTGATAAAATTAAGGGGAACGCCCTTTTATGATCGATACGCTCCTAGCCAAGGTTTTCGGCACCAAGAATGAACGCGAAGTGAAGGCCATGGGCCCGATCATTGCCAGCATGAACGCGCTGGAACCGCAGATCCAGAAGCTGTCCGACGCGGAGCTTGCGGCCAAGACCGAAGAGTTCAAGCAACGCCTGGCAAACGGCGAAACCCTTGACGACATCATGGTGGAAGCCTACGCGGTGGTTCGCGAAGCAGGCTGGCGTGTGCTGCGCATGCGGCACTTTGACGTGCAGTTGATTGGCGGCGTGGTGCTGCACCATGGCAAGATTGCGGAAATGCGGACCGGTGAAGGCAAGACGCTGGTTGCCACGCTCCCCACCTATTTGAACGCGCTCACCGGCAAGGGCGTCCATGTGGTTACGGTGAACGACTACCTGGCGCGCCGCGATTCGGAATGGATGGGACGGCT
>JANYCV010000196.1 GCA_025360145.1 Acidobacteriaceae bacterium | reverse complement strand
CCCTTCGGCAACCCGCACCGTGCCATCCGTACTATCCCCGTCTACGACAATGGTTTCGACTCCCGGCGGGACAGCGTCAAGCGTGTCCCCCAGGCCTCGTTCTTCATTCATCGCCGGGATGACAATCGACAGGATCATGTTTGCAATTAGAAGACGCGCCGGGTCAACCGCTGGATGTTAAATTTTGCTGTGTCGGCAACAGCCATCACCGCCATTACACCCGCTTGCACAGGGTCTGTCACCACCAGGTCGGCCGCATCGGGAACACTGCCAGCCATGTTCAGACTGATCACCAGCAGCCCTTGCGCCCGCACTTCCATCACCGCCTCGTGGATGTCGCCGCCCATTAGCGACCCGGCCAGCACCAGCGCTCGCGCACGCGGCAGATTCGGCACCGCCCTCACCGCATCGGCCAGCGCCTGCTCGCCCACCAGCGGAATCGTATCGACGGAGATATGCTCACCGCGGATGTTATGCCGGTCCGCTTCTGAAATCGCCCCGATCGCCACTTGCCCTACCTGCGCGCCGCCGCCGATGATGATGATCCGCTTGCCGTAAATCTTCCCAAGGCTCTTAACAACGTTGACCTTGCTGACAATCGCCAGCGCCTCCAGATCGGCAACCAGCTTCGACGGCTCGTCCGGAAGTTCGATTTCAAAGTAGATGCGGGATTCCGGCGGTCGGCTTTCCAGGATATCCACGGACGAAATATCTCCTCCATGCTGTGCCATCACGCCGGTGAGCTGATGCAACACGCCTGGGCCGGACTTTGCGTGAACCGCGATCCCGATCTTCTCCGGCATGGCCTAGATCGCCTCGTATTTCTTCAGAATGGCGTCCCAAAGCCCCTGGGCCGCAAGTATCATCTCGATCGCCTCGCGAACCGCGCCCGATCCACCGGGCTGCGCGGTTACCATGTGAGCGGCTTTCTTCACCTCCGGCCGCGCGTTCGCAGTGGCGATCGCCAGCCCGACGCGCCGCATCACCACGATGTCCGTGAGGTCGTCGCCGATGTAGGCCACCTGGTCTTTGTCGATCTTCGCATCCGCCAGGATCTCGTTCAGAATCGGGATCTTCTCGATGTGACCCTGATATATATAGGAGAATTTGCACTGGCGCGCCCGTTCATCGGTGGCCGGCGAGATGCGGCCGCTGATCAGTCCCGTCTTGATCCCATTCCAGGATAGCCACTGCAGCGCGATGCCATCCTGTGAATCGAATCCTTTGGTCTCCACCATCTTGCCGGTAGAATCCGGTACGTTGTACAGCCGCCCGTCTGTAAGGACGCCATCAACGTCCATCAAAACCAGTTTGATGTGGGCTGCCAAATCCTGTGCACTCAAAATAGGGTCTCCTCGAAGAAATTGCGGCGTCGTCACTTACAATGAAGGAGTCGGAATCTCAGTGCTTGATCGTGTCGCCGGAATCATCTCTCGTTATAGCATGACCGCTCCGGGCGGGCGTGTCGGCGTGGCCGTTTCCGGAGGCGCCGATTCCGTTTGTTTACTGCACCTTCTCAGAGACCTCGCGCCTGCTCTCGATCTACGCCTCACGGTTATTCATCTCAATCACAAACTCCGTGCCGATGAGTCAGACAGAGACGAGGAATTCGTCCGTCATCTGGCCGGTTCGCTGGGATATCCGCTGCTGGCCGAAGCCGTGGATGTCGCCGGCGCCGGCGGCAACCTCGAACAGGCCGGCCGCCGGGCGCGATGGAGCTTTTACCGAAGCTTGATTGCCGCCAACCGGGTGGATGTGGTGGCAACCGGGCACACCTCGTCGGATCAGGCCGAAACGGTGCTCTATCGTTTGCTTCGGGGATCGGGTACCGCGGGGCTGTCGGGGATAAGGCCAATCACCGATGACGGGATCATCCGGCCGCTGCTCGATTGTAGCCGGGAGGAAGTGGAGAAGTATCTAACGCAGAAAGGCATTCGCTGGCGGGAGGATAGCAGCAACCAGGAACGGGCCTTTTTACGCAATCGAATCCGGCACGATCTGCTGCCGCAACTGAAGCGGGAGTACAATCCCGCTCTACCGCGGGCACTTGCTCAAATGGCGTTGCTCGCGCAGGAGGATGAGCGGTATTGGACTGCCGAACTAGATCGACTGGCAGCGAGCGAATTAACGGTTGCGGGCGAGGCGATATTGCTGGTGTGCCCGAAGCTGGTGGCCCTGCCGAAGGCAATGGCGCGACGGTTGCTCCGGCGGGCAATTGCAATGGCAAAGGGAGACCTTCGAAGGATCGATTTCGAACATGTGGAGGCTTTGCTCCAGCTCGCCGCCGCCGGGGAAGGTCACGGACGTCTGCAACTGCCTGATTTGGACGTATTCCGGTCTTTCGAGTGGCTACGAATAGCCCCACCCCGAGAAGGTTCCCGGACGGATCGAGACTACCGTTTCGAAGTGGTGCCTCCGGCGAAGGTAAGAATTCCCGGAGGAAGGAGCAGTATCTATCTGGATCTGCTTGAGATTTCAGAAACGGGATATACTAAGAAAGGGTGTTTGCTCGACCTCGATCGTGTTACTGAGCCGCTGGAACTTCGAAACTGGAGACCGGGCGATCGGTATGCGCCAGCAAAGCGGTCGGACGAGAAGGTCAAGACTTTGTTTCAGCAAGAGCGTGTTCCGATTTGGGAGCGCCAGGGATGGCCGGTTCTGACAAGCGGCGACAGGATTGTATGGGCGAGAAAATTCGGTGTATCGGCCGAAGTCTCCCCATCGGCAAGTACCATCACGGTGGTTTGCGTAACCGAGATTGCGGACGCCGGATGAGAGGTTGGTTGGGCGAATGGCACATAAATTCTATAAGCTTGAATCTAACCGGCGGAACTTCGCGTCTTTATTAACAGTGGCGTATCGGGTTGTCACACGCCTAATCAGGGAGATGTAATGAATTCAAATGTGAAGACGGCCGTGTTGTGGATCGTCCTGGTCTGCGTTGCCGTTCTGTTGTACGTGGTGGTGAAGTCTGGGCGGGGAACTACTGAAGTGCAGTACTCGTTTACGGACTTCATGAACCAAGTGGAACGGGGCAACGTGAAGAAGGTGAGCATCAGCGGCACCGATGTGAAGGGAATTCTCACCGACTCGACGAATTTCAAGACGCTCGCGCCGGTCAATTACACCGACTACTACAAGACCCTTCGTGAAAAGAACGTGAACCTGGAATTCCACGAAGCGAGCTCCGGCAACTATATTTCCATTTTGCTGAACGCGATTCCCTTCGTCTTACTGTTGGCGTTTTGGATTTTCATGATGCGGCAGATGCAGAGCGGAGGGAATAAAGCGCTCAGCTTCGGCAAGAGCCGGGCGCGGCTGCACTCTTCGCAGCAGAAGAAAGTTACGTTCAAGGATGTGGCTGGTGTGGAAGAGGCCAAGGAAGAACTGGCTGAAATCATTGAATTCCTTCGCGAGCCGCAGAAGTTTCAGAAACTCGGAGGCCGCATTCCAAAGGGTGTGCTGCTCATCGGACCTCCAGGCACCGGTAAGACATTGCTTGCCCGTGCGATCGCCGGGGAGGCGAATACGCCGTTCTTCTCGATCTCCGGTTCGGATTTCGTGGAAATGTTTGTCGGCGTTGGCGCAAGCCGCGTTCGCGATCTTTTCGAACAGGGCAAGAAGAACGCCCCGTGTATTGTGTTCATCGACGAAATCGATGCGGTGGGACGTCATCGCGGAGCCGGTCTGGGTGGTGGTCACGATGAACGCGAACAGACCCTCAACCAGTTGCTGGTGGAGATGGACGGATTCGAATCGAATGAAGGCGTGATTCTGGTAGCGGCCACGAACCGCCCGGATGTCCTTGATCCCGCGCTTCTGCGGCCTGGCCGTTTCGATCGGCGCGTGGTAGTGGGCCGTCCGGACGTGAAGGGCCGGGAAATGATTCTTCGCGTCCATACGAAGAAAACCCCTCTGTCCGACGATGTCAATTTGGCTGTAATCGCTCGTGGTACGCCTGGCTTCACCGGTGCGGACCTGGCGAACCTGGTCAACGAAGCTGCACTTGTCGCTGCCCGGCAGAATCGCAAAGTCGTGTCGCAAATCGATTTTGAACTTGCGAAAGACAAAGTGATCATGGGCGTGGAGCGGAAGTCGCTGATCATCAGCGATGAAGAGAAGAAGAACACTGCTTACCACGAAGCCGGACACGCGCTGGTCGCCATGTCGATCCCGGAAGCTGACCCGCTGCACAAGGTCACCATCATTCCCCGCGGCATGGCGCTAGGGTTAACCATGCAACTGCCGCTCGACGACAAGCACTGCTACAACAAGGAATACCTGAGCGCCCAGCTTGCCATCCTGATGGGTGGGCGCATCGCTGAAGAGCTGTTCATGAAGCACATCACCACCGGCGCCGGTAACGACATTGAGCGCGCGACGGAGTTGGCCCGCAAGATGGTTTGCGAATGGGGCATGAGTGATCTGGGTCCGCTGAGCTTTGGTAAGAAAGAAGAACAAATCTTCCTGGGCCGGGAAATCGCGCAACACCGCGATTATAGTGAGTCGACTGCGATTCGGATAGACGAGCAAGTGCATAAGCTGGTGCAGACCGGCTATGTTCGGGCCAAGCTCCTCATTGAGGAACGGGCGGAGGCGCTGGAACGAATTGCGCTGGCTTTGCTCGAGAGGGAAGTCCTTGATGGCGCCGAGGTGAAGACTCTGATCGACGGCGGGACATTGAAGCCGGTGGATACGCCGAAGAACTCGGAAGACCCGAAGCCGCAGCAGATACTTCGCTCCGACGGCGGCGTCCGGATGCCAGGCATGACGGAAGGACAGCCTCCGCTTCCTGCGTGATTCCAGCATTTCCGGTTTACCTGTTTGACGTTGACGGCACTCTGGTGGACTCCGCATCCGATATATGCGGAGCCATTCAGACCGTCCTCGCCAACACTTCACAAAATGCCGTGGATGACTCGTTCCTGAAGCGTTATATCGGCTACCACCTCATCGACCTCTTCCAAGATCTATTTCCAGAGAAGTCACCCGCTCAAATTGAAGGGTTGATTGTCGAGTACCGGGCCGTCTATCCCGCCCGCAAACACGCAGCCACCAGGTTGTATCCGGGAGTTCAGGAGGCGCTGGCGGGCCTGGGCGGCAGGAAATCCACCGCGACTACAAAAGGTACGCCTACCACCAGGATCATTCTTGAAATGTTCGGACTGTTGCCTTATTTCGATCACGTCCAGGGCACCGACGGGTTTCCGGCAAAGCCCGAACCGGATGTGATTTACGCCTCGCTCAAGACGCTTGGCGTGCGTGCGGAAGACTGCTTGCTGGTGGGTGATGCGGCCCCGGATATGGAGGCAGGCCGGCGCGCCGGCGTCAAGATCTGCGGCGTAAAATACGGCTACGGAAATCAGGAAGCCATGGCCCGCTTCGAGCCGGACTATTGGATCTCCGATTTGCGGGAATTGGTGGGATAGAAATGGAAAGAAGAGTATCCGTTGCGCGTCTCAAACCCGAGTGCCGGGAACAGTATCTGGAGGCCCACCGCAACGTGCCGGAACGGGTTTTGGCCCGATACAGTGAACTCGGTATGCGGAATTGCTCCGTGTTTTTACTTGGCGTAGACTTAGTGCTGGTCACCGAAGCGGAGAACCACGCGGCGCTGGATGCGGCGCTTGCCAATGATCCGGTTGACCGCGAATGGCAGGATTTTGTTCGTCCCATGAAAGCGGATGGAGATTGGCAGCACATGACCGAGATCTATCATGTGAACCTGAGAGACTCAAAATGAATCGACGATCGCTATTCGGACTTCCATTTCTCGCTGCGCTGCCCCTACAGAGCCGGGCCGCGAATGAGAACAGGAAAATTCGCATTTCACTCGGGCAATGGTCGTTGCACAAAGCGATGGGCCGCCGGCTGATTTCAAATCTCGATTTTCCGCGCGTCGCTCGTGAGCAGTTCGGAATCGAAGGCCTGGAATTTGTAAATTTTCTATGGGAAGCGCCCACCTCCGACTACGTACAGAGGGTCAAGCGCGCCATGAGTTCCACCGCTACCAAGGCAGTCCTGATCATGTGCGACGGCGAGGGATTGATGGCGCACTCGGTGAAAGAAAAACGCCTGCAGGCCGCCGCCAGCCACTACAAGTGGGTGGACATCGCGGCGGAACTGGGCGCGCACGCGATTCGCGCCAATTTGAGATCGGAAAAAGAACCGAAAACGCCGGCTGAAGTGGACGCTGTTGTCAACTACGCCGCTGAGAGCTTTCGGAAACTCGCCGAATACGGTGCTTCCCGAAAGATCAACGTGCTGATTGAAAATCACGGCGGGGTGTCATCGGATCCGGTCGCCATGGCACGTGTAATGAAGGCCGTCAAGCTTCCCAACTTCGGAATGCTGCCGGATTTCGGCAACTTCACAAAGGAGGCGGACCGTTACGACGCAGTCGCGAAATTCATGCCCTATGCCAAGGGGGTCACCTTTAAGTGCGTCGACTTCAAGGACGGCAAGGAAACCACCATGGACATGGATCGGCTGATGAAGAGCGTGCTCGATTCGGGATATCGCGGCTGGGTCGGCATCGAATTCGACGGCGACCGTCTGACCGAGTACGAAGGCATCCTGTCGGCCAGGAACTATCTGGAAAGGTTTACCTAGCCTGCTGCCAGCGGGCCAGGTCCGCCAGATCCAACCGGCCCGTGTAGATAGCCATTCCCACTGCGGCGTCGACGCGAATGGCATCCAAAGCTTCAATGTCTTCAAGAGTGGTGATGCCGCCGGCCGCGGT
>JANYCV010000155.1 GCA_025360145.1 Acidobacteriaceae bacterium | reverse complement strand
CGTAGCCTTGCTGGAACCAACGTTCCGTGGGATTTCGTGGAACTCCCATCGCAGATCATGGAGAACTGGTGCTGGGAGCGCGAATCGCTCGACCTGTTCGCCAGCCACTACCAGACGGGAGAGCCAATCCCGGAAGACCTCTTTCAGAAGATGAAGCGCGCAAAAACATTTCGCGGCGCAAATGTTCAAATGCGCCAGTTAGGCCTTGGCTTCATCGACCTCTCTTTGCACATCGCCTACGATCCGTCTCGCGATGGCAGCGTGCTTGCGTACTCCCGCCGTCTGCAGCAGCCCTATGCTTCAGCGCCGCTGCCGGAAGATTATGCAATGATCGCCGGCTTCACTCACCTGTTTTCCAGCCCGGTTGGATACGGCGCAGGCTATTACTCCTACAAGTGGGCCGAGGTGCTTGATGCCGACGCCTTCACTCGCTTCCAGAAAGAAGGAATCTTCAGCCGGGATACCGGCATGGCCTTTCGCACGGACATCCTCTCGAAAGGCGATAGCGAAGATCCGGCGCAGCTTTACCGCAATTTCATGGGCCGCGATCCCGACGTGAACGCGCTACTCGAACGGTCGGGACTAGCCTAAAGAATCTACCGGGCAGGCAAATATTTCAACAACTCTCCTGAATCGATGCGTTGAGTTTTCTTGTCTTTAGATCGTCGGTCCGCTAATTGCATAAGCTCTGTTAGCTGAAGAACCCTAAACCATGAAAAGACCAATATGCACGTCGATATTTATTCTTTGCTTCGCACTCTTTCTATCGCTGGGTGCATTCGCGGGCGAAGGCCCCGCTGCTTTGAATAACAAAACCAACACCCGCAACCGAGTGGGCGAGGCGTCGGGTTCCATGGTCCATTCCACGGACCAGAAGTTTACGATGGATTACGCCAGGAGTGGAATGATGGAAGTCCAACTCCGGCAAACTGCCCAGTAGAAAGCATCCAGCGCGGCGGTGCAAGAACTCGGAAAGAAATCGAGCACGATCACACGCAGGCGGCGAGAAGGCAATGATGGACAGGATATCGAACTTGTCGGGAACGGCGTTCGACAAAGCATACATTAAAGCAATGGTTCGCGACCATAAGAAAGTTGGGAAGGCATTCGCGCAGGATGGGAAGGTCTGGAGAAGACCCCGAAACAATAACGGTCGAAACTTCACGTAGAGCAACGCGCGTAGATCCGATTCGCGCGCTTGCTCTACCAGTAGAACCGTAGGCTACTTGCTCTGGGCCGGCAGCTTCCGATACATCAGATCCTTAAAAGTAACCACGCTGCCCTTGTTGTGCTGTTGCAGTGCGAAATGCCCTGAAGTGAACGTGTTCTTCTCCTCCACGTAATCCACCGCCACTTTATCGTTCACTTTAATGATGATGTGATTCCCCTCCGCGATGATGTCTTGGGTAAACCAGGTATCCGCCGGCACCAATTGCTCCATCACATTTTTAAAGTTATACAAGCTCCCGGTTCGCTTCGGGTCTTTATGCGTGCTGTTCACCTGAGCCTCGTACCCCTTGGGGAATCCTGGTCCGAACGCCGTCCGGAAGTACATCCCGGAATTCCCGCCGTCGCTGATTTTCACCGTCGCCTTGAACTCGCAGTTCCCGCACTCTTCTTTCATGAAGAACAGATGGCTCGCCTCGCCGTCGCCCACGATCGTCCCGTTTACGGCCTTCCAGGATTCCGGCCTTTCATTGGCTTTCCACCCGTCCAGATTCTTTCCGTTGAACATCTTGATCCATTTGCCGCCTTTCACGTCCTTGGAAAACGCCACCGGCGCTATGCACAAAGCCGCCATCGCCAATCCGGCCGCGGCCCATTTAGAAAAATGATTCATGTGCACAAGTCTATCAGGAAGGGGTCCGGCGACTGGTATGCTGAAAGTTCTCCACTCCTATGTTCCTCAAAATTCTCGCGCACCCCGTTTTCATGAATCTGAATTTCCACATGCCGATGATCGTGGACCTTTCGCATCCTGTCATCATGCTGCAAGGCGAGAATGGTGCGGGGAAGTCCACGCTGCTGCACTCCATCTATCACGCACTGCGCGGCGAGAAAATCGAGAATTACATTTACCGGCTCGATTCCGGCAAAGTCGAAGTGCATAAGGTATTTCTATTTGACGCCGAGGCACACAATCCCCGCACCCAGCTCGACTACTTTGACGATCAGCCGGAAATGAAAGAGTTCCTGCAAATGGCCAGCCACGGCCAAGTCATGCTCAGCATGTTCCGCGAAAACTTCCCCAGTCTGCCCGATGGCACTATTCTGCTGCTGGATGAGCCGGAGATGGCGCTCTCCCAGTCGAACCAGCGCCGCATCCTGAAGATGCTTCTGGAACTTGCCGATCAGAAAAAATTCCGCATCATCTGCGCCACCCATTCGCCTATTTTGCTGGACGCGAAAGAAACGTACGTGATCAATCTCGATAATCACATCAACAAGAACGTCCCGAACGCCGATCTGGGCATCGAAGGCGCCAGCACAATTCAATAGCCATGCGCCGCGCTCTTTCGTTGTTCGCACTTGCCATCGGCGCAGCTTTCGCGCAGGATCCATGCAAGCTGGAATCTGAAAACGAATGGGTGCGGATCTCACGCGTCACCTATCCTCCGTTTGGGAAGTCGAAAACGCACGCGCACCCGGCTACCCCAACGGTCTTCGTGTACACTACCGACGGCGGCCCCATCCGTTTCCTGCACGCCGAAGGGTATTCGATTGACCGGCCGGCCGTGAAAGCAGGTGGCATTCGCTTCAATCGCGGCATGGTGGAACAGCATGAAGTGGAGAGCCTGAGCGACATCCCCAGCGAGTATCTTCGCATTGAGTTGAAGACGGAGCCGCTCGAACTCCCGGAGCGAGACATCCGCATCCCGCCGTCTGAGAACCGCGGCTTTGAAAATGCCCAGATCAGGATCGAGCAGCTCACATGCGAGCCTCACCAGAAGTGCGGGACCACGGACCTGCCCTCAGTGGTGGTGAATCTCAACGATGGCAACGCCACCTGGGTCGCGCATGGATCTCCGGTTCTTGAAAATACAACCGATCAACTGTGGAAGCTCGTTCGCATCGTCCTGAAGTCCGTGCCCCCTGGACTTTGAAGCCGGCGCTCCGGCCGACAGAAAAGCCAGGAAAACACGCTCCCCCCATTGGTAGGGGAAGTACATCATGATCCTTGAGCATCCTAATAGTAACGCCCGATTGCTAAGGTTCCAGACAAACATACATACTATTAGAATCAGGAGGCGCGTTTCTTGCAGCCAGATGATTTCGTCGACTATTACGAGGTACTCCAGATCAGCCCGAACGCCCATCCGGAAACGATTCACCGTGTATACCGGCTCCTGGCGCAGCACTATCACCCGGACAATAAAGAAACGGGCGACGTAGAAGCCTTCACGCGTGTTCTGGAGGCATATCGCCTTCTCACAGATCTCGAAAGACGCGCCGCTTATGACGTTGAGCATAAGCTTGTCAGCGGCTTGAAGTGGAAGATTTTCAATCAATCTAGCGCCGTACAGGGGATTGAGGGCGAAAAGCGCAAGCGCATGGGCATCCTGTCGCTGCTTTGCACCAAACGAATCAGCGATCCCGATAAGCCCAGCCTTACCCTCTTCGAACTCGAAGACTTGCTCGGCTGCCCCAGGGAGCATCTCGAGCTCAGCCTGTGGTATCTCAAGGAATCCGGACGCATCACGCGCGGCGATAATGGCCGTTACGTATTGACTGCAAAAGGTTTCGAAGTTCTGGAAGAGAATTCAGAAACGGCTTCCAGCGCCAAAACCAAGCTCTTGGAGTCGGCCACTTCCGGCGATCGCTTCCATCCCGTTTAAGATCGTCGACGCGCATCAAATCCACCAAACACTACACCCGCGGAGCAGTTGCGCATATTCGCACAATCGAATATACTAATATTAATGAATAGCGACCTGCGGGGATTCAAGGCCGAGATCTTTCAAGGCTTGGCTCACCCCACGCGCATCGCCATCGTAGAGAGTCTGCGCGATTGCGAATTATCCGCCGGACAACTCATCGAAAAGCTGGAACTCGAGCAGGCGAATGCTTCGCAGCACCTGGCCATTCTCCGCGCGAAAATGATCGTCGTTAGCCGGAAGGTCGGCAACCAGGTGTTCTACTCGCTTCGCGATCCCGCGCTGATTGAGGTTCTGGATATTCTGCGGCGCTACTTTTTCTCCCAACTCTCCGGAACGGTCACCCTGCTGCAGGGAATCCGAAAACAGGGCGGAACGCAAAAGTGAAAGACGCTTTGACCCGAATCCCTTGGCGGAACTGGCGCCCCAAGCTGCTTGATTGCTTGCCGGCTTACACGATAAGCAGCTTTTGGCCCGACTTGATTGCCGGGCTCACTGTCGGCTTGGTGGCCCTGCCCCTGGCAATGGCGTTTGGCATTGCATCCGGCGTCACGCCGCAAGCCGGCATCTACACCGCCATCATCGGCGGTTTGATCGTTTCGCTGCTGGGTGGCTCCAAGATTCAGATCGGAGGTCCAACCGGCGCTTTCGTGGTAATCGTCGCCGGCATCGTCGCCAGGCACGGATTGTCCGGATTGCTGATGGTGACCATGATGGCCGGGGTGATCCTGCTGTTTCTCGGTTTCACCGGGCTAGGCAACGCGGTCAAGTTCATACCGCGGCCTGTGATCATCGGTTTTACCAATGGCATTGCCCTGTTGATCGCCTCCACCCAGATCAAAGATTTTCTTGGTCTGCACATCAAGGAAGTTCCCAGCGAATTCATCGCGCGGCTGCAGAGCCTCGGCGCAAACCTTCACACCTTTGATGGCGTCACCATTGCCGTGGCGGTAATCTCGCTGGCGGTGATTCTGATGGTGCCAAAATTTGTTCCGAAATTGCCCGGCTCCATCGTCGCGCTGATCGTAGGCACGCTGTCTGTTGCCGTGCTGCAACTTCCCGTTGAGACGATTGGCTCCAAGTTCGGCGGCATTCCGAGCGGCCTGCCCGCATTCGCATTCCCTGCTTTTCGATTCGATTTGATTGTTCCGCTGTTTCCCGCCGCGTTGACCGTGGCTATTCTGGCGGCGGTAGAGAGTCTGCTTTCAGCCGTGGTCGCGGACTCAATGTGCGGCGACCGCCACAACTCCAACGCGGAATTGATCGCGCAAGGCGTGGCCAACTTAGTGGTGCCCATGGTGGGAGGTATCCCGGTCACTGGGGCAATCGCGCGAACGGCAACTAATTTCCGGGCCGGTGGAAAAACCCCCGTGGCGGGCATCGTCCACGCTCTAACGCTGCTTACAGTCATTCTTGTTCTGGCCCCACTGGCAAAATTCATCCCCTTGGCCACCTTGGCGGCGGTCTTGTTTGTAGTCGCCTACAACATGGGCGAGTGGAAGGAAATCGGCAGCATCCTACGGTTGGAATTGCCGGACAAATCGGTGTGGTTCATCACGTTCGCGCTTACGGTGGTGGCCGACCTGACGGTGGCGGTTGAAGTGGGCATGGCGCTCGCGTCCCTGCTCTACATCTACCGGGTTTCTCAGACGACAACCGTTTCCATCGTCACGCCGGAATACATCGAAGACGGACGCGCCCATATTTTGCAGGACAAACAAGTTCCGGCATACGTTTCCATTCTTCGCATCCATGGCCCGTTTCTGTTCGGCACCACCGATAAGCTTGCCGACGAGACGGCGGACCTATCCAAGTACCCGGAAATCGTGATCATCCGGCTGCGCAATATGACAGCCATCGATGCCACCGGGCTGCATGCTCTGGAAGTTTTTTCCGACCGTCTCAAGAGATCCGGCAGAACTCTTTTGTTCTGCGGAGCCCGCCGTCAGCCGGCTCAATTACTGATTCAAGCTGAATTCGTGGAGCATATCGGACCGGAGAATATTCTCTCCGACGTGCAGGCCGCCCTCGACAGGGCGCGCGAGATCGCTGCGGGCTTTTCCGGTGTGGGAGCGGCCGCCGCTCGTCACCTGGGCCGCGGATCAATATGAACAATGATGGGTATGTGCTTGACTCAGGTAATTACTACGGCAGCAGCCAAGGTAGGGCGGGCCCCCTGGCCGGCGCGGGACGCCTTCGTCCCGCTGCTGGAAGCGGGACGAAGGCGTCAATGCGCCAGCTACACGAAACGCTGCGAGACCGTACCCACTTGAGTCAAGCGCATACCCGGTTAAACAATTTCAAATTATGCCAAGCTACCAGTCACTATCCGTAACCGCCCAGCACCTGAACATCACCGAGAGTGTCCTTATGGACATGAAACGGTTCGATTGGATTTCCACGGTCGAGAAGAATGGGACCACTTTCCTTTCGATGCATCAGGAGTACAAAGTGCGATTCATTTTGCATCTGCGCACTCAATTCCATTTGACAGACGAAGAGATCGCACGGGTGATGACGGCGCAGGAGGCTCCTTACTCCTTGCAAAAAGTCTCTGAGGTTCTGGGCCGCGAACTGACAGCATAAACCAGAGGCGATCTTGCGAAGATCGAAACCTCGCATGATCGCCATTCGAGATCTTTCCGAAAGCCGCATGGCCTTCTTGTGGATCGGCGCACCGAAACCGGGCCGCAATGAATGACTCAGCACATCGCGTTCCGCCTGGACGTTGATGCCGTACTCGCCGCGCACCGGCAAGCGAGTGCTCACCATTGCGACCAAAACCGTGGAGTGCGTTTCGCCCCCGGCTGCGCCTCTTCCGCGGAACGGCAATTCAGATGCGGACCCGCCGCGTAAATCTTCTCGCGCAGATCTTTTCGATTCGGCGGATAACGAACGGTGCGTGCCCGGCCCACCTTGCGCCGGTCCGTATTCAACGGCGTAAGTTCGTTGATGAAGCAGAGCGGATACCCTTATCTGCGTAACCGCCGGCCATGCCCCGCCCTCTTCTCCTCAACTTCCCCATCATTGCGGGAGACGCGGTTACGGGGATTTTCTGAGATTCACGTTCGCAGTGGCGCTCTTCGACGGGTCCTGATTACTGGTGGCCTTCACCACAATGGTTTGGTTTGCCGGGATCGCCGCCGGAGCCGCATAAAGGCCGGCGGCCGTAATCGTTCCAACCGCGGGAGTCAAAGACCAAGTCACTCCCGGGTAGGTGGCATTGCTCACAGTCGCCGTGAACTGCTGTGTCTGCGAGGCTTTGAGGGTTGCATTTGCCGGCGAAATGGAAACACTAACCGGAGGATTGAGCGTGATCGTTGTAGTCGTAGACTTCGTAGGATCTGCAACGCTCGTTGTGGTGACCGTAACCTGCTTCTGTGTAGTGACGGAAGCAGGCGCGGTGTACCTGGCCGTATCCGGGCCGGTACTGGTGAGGGTGCCCAGGTTAGTTGGGTTAATCGACCAAGTGGCTGACTGGTTGGAACGGATCTTAACCTGAGCGGTGAATTCGACCGACTGCCCGGCATACAGGATCGGAGCGGGTGGAACCAATTTGATGAACGAGACAACGGTAACAGGAACACTTGGACCAAACCCAACTCCAACAAAAGTGGTTCCGGGGGCTACAGCCGTGACCCGGCCCAGGTTGTCGATCGTTGCGATAGCAGGGTCGCCCGACCCATATGCCATTCGGCTCGAGAAAGTCATATCGAGCGGCGGGCCAGAAGGAAACTTCCCGGTGACATGCAATGGCGCAACATCGCCCACCCAAAGGATGAGGCTGGAGGGTTGTATAGAGACCGAGGTAGGGTCCCCTGGGGACTCAACTACGATGCCGATTGGTTCGGACTTTGCTCCCTGACCCGGCGTAGTGAACCCTGCCGCAGTCAGAGGATACCTTCCCGGGCTGATGTTGGATGGAATCTGGATTGTGAAGTCATACGGTGGTGCAGTGAGAATCTGGCTCCATGGGATCGGTCCACCTCCCATCACCACTACCTGCTGAAACGGACCACCGGTGGCAGTCACGGTTATGGCTAAGCTCTGTCCTGGTGCCACTACGGTGCCGTCTGCCGGGGACGTTATCTGTAAGGACTGGGCAGATAGCACCGAGCTCATCAATCCAAGGCTACATACAATTCGTACAAATACGTGCATTCGAATAGGCATAGGTTTAGCCCTCATGGAAGCTGCTTGTAAGCCGCGTCCAGTCTGGATAGATTTAAGAGACGTATAACTTCTGCTGGCCCATTGCCCGCGGTCTCGAGTTCGCTTGGCCCCGTGAAGCCCAGACTAGTCATTCCGCTGGAGTGAATTGTGCCGGTCAATTCTGTTCCATCCAAGCCCGCAAGTTGACTGGTGCGCGGTACGACTACATCACTTGCCTGTCCGAAAATCGTTGGCCAGCCGTTAGTTGTGAGGCTCTGAGCAAGAGGATTCGTGTAACAAAAGAGTCTTAAAAAGATTGCCGCTAAGTTCCCATCAAGGCCTCCGAGATTCGTCTGAGTAGCAGTGCCGAAAATTAGCGCCGTCCGAAGCAGATTACCACTGGGCGTTTGGAGAGAGTTCAAAGCGCCGCTCATGGCGCTTCCCCAACCGTCGCCTTGCAGATCACCGACGCCTCCATTCTGCGTCGCGCCACCAACAGTGGCAGTAGTGATTGATAGCCGAAGATTGTCCGCCAAAACATCCCGCACGCAACTGTTAGCGTTTTGGACCGATTGGGTTGCCAGCGGGCTCCCAAAGTGTGGTGTTCCAATGGTGATCAGGCGGTTGATGAAACCCGCACCGTAATTTTGCGGACCCGTGAACCCGCTCAGCCTCTTGGCTCTTCGTGTTACCACTCCCCCCATGCTGTGTGCAACC